>NZ_CAMVPN010000024.1 GCF_947169325.1 uncultured Methanobrevibacter sp.
AATATTGTGTATGTTGAACTTTTAAGGAGAGGATATAAGGTATTTTTCACAGAAAACAGGGAAAAATATGTTGATTTCCTATGTCATGGCAATCATCGTTTCATAGCAATACAATTCGATCATGTTTTCACAAGCAAAACAATCGTCGAAAAAGAAATTGATTTTCTAAATTCCAATGCCGAACGTTACGAAAAATATATAATTACTACGAGGGATTATGATTTTTCAGGCTATGGGGTAAGCCACATTAACATAATCGATTTCCTGTTGGGCGATGAAATTTAAAATAAGTATATATTAAATTACATACAAATTCTATATTGGTGATATAATGGTATCCGAAAATATGGAAAAAGCTTTAAACGGACAATTAAATGCTGAAGTTTACTCTGGATATTTATACTTATCCATGGCAGCTTACTTCGAAGACGAAGACTTAGCAGGATTTGCTTACTGGATGAGAGTACAGGCAGAAGAAGAACTGGAGCATGGAATGAAATTCTACGATTACATCATAAGAAGGGGTGCTTCAGTAACTTTAACAGCTATCGAAGCTCCACAAACAGAATGGGATTCTCCAGTAGCAGCATTCGAACATGTGCTTGAACATGAAAAAAAGGTTTCAGGCCTCATTAACGATTTGGTTGATTTAGCTATTGAAGAAAAAGACCATGCAACCAACAACTTCCTGCAATGGTTTGTTGAAGAACAAGTCGAAGAAGAAGAAAACGCAATGGAATTGGTTGCAAAAATCAAACTCGCAGACGGCGACAACAGATTAATCTATGAATTGAACAAAGAATTAGGTGCACGTGCACCTTCCGAAGACTAGATTTAAATCTAGTCATTACTTATTTTTTTGGTGATTAAATGAGTTATCCTAAAGGCCCTACCGATGCTGCACAGGTCGATTCTACACAGTATGATGCCAGATTATTGGGCAAAAACGAGTTGGGCAGCGTACATATTCATGGTCCTTTCGGTGATGAAAGCTCTGAGGTTAAAATCGCATACCTGATTGGGATGCATCCGCTTGAAAGCAAATCCCACAGGACTCTATTTGAGAAATTGACATCTAAAGAGGACTTGAAATACTGCTATTATCTCTATAACATTAACGTCAACGATTCAGGTTCCGAAACCGAAGGAAGGCTTGAAGGCCAGCTTTTAGCCCAGGAATTTGTAAAGGATGATATTATCAATAATGAATATGACTTGTTTTTAGACATCCATTCAAATCGTGGCCCTAACGGTCCTGGCGACTATCAGATTACTAACTTTTTATTCGCACCGGGTTTTGATGAAAAGTCAACAGGATTCATGAATGAAATTTTAGATAATTTTTCAGAAATTGTCTATTATGCTCCGGAATTCAGATCAAGCCCGCCATACATTACAGAGCCTACTGCCGAAGCGGGAATTCCTACACTTGTATATGAATGCTTTTCATGTGAGAATATGGAATTTAGCTATGATTTGGCTTTGAAATTGGTTGAAACCGTTGATGGATTGAAATTTTAATAAAATGCCTATTGAGAAAGATTAATTCTCTTTTTTAAATCATTTTTCATAATTTTCATGGCGATTTCCATGAAAAGTATTAAATAATGTTAATTATATATTTTTATTAGTATATTTTTAAGGAAGTGAAAAAATTGATTATAAGGGCACCTTCAAGAATTCATATGTCCCTCATTGATTTGAACGGGTCATATAGAAGAGTAGACGGTGGTATTGGTCTAGCATTAGCTGATCCACAATTTGTATTGGAAGTTGAGCAAATAGAAAGCGGAATAGAACTTGAGTTTTTAGATAGCGTAACCGATGAGGAAGCTATTCTCGAATGCCAAGAAAAGATTCCGGACGCAGCTCAAAAGACTATTGAACATTTTAATATTGATTCTGGTTTTAAATTTATCGTACATCAAACTTACCCACCGCATTCAGGTTTTGGAAGCGGAACACAAATCGCAGTTTCAACAGCTCATCTGATTACCGAAACAATGGGCATTGAAGTTGAAAGTCGTGAATTAAGTACCATTGTTGGAAGGGGCGGAACCTCTGGAATTGGAACCTACACTCACGATTTAGGAGGATTCATCCTGGACGGCGGACACAGCAAAGAGGAAAAACCTCTGTTCTTGCCTTCCGGCGCATCTAAAGCTAAACCTGCAACATTGATTGCAAGATATGATTTTCCTGAAGAATGGAAGATATTAATTGCCATTCCTGAAATTGAAAAGCACATGGAAGGGGATGATGAAGTCGATGTTTTCCAAACCTATTGTCCAATTCCAAAAGAGGAAGTTGAACAGGTATCTCATCTGATTTTAATGAACCTTGTTCCGTTCATGCTTGAAAAAGACATTAAAAACTTCGGATGGGCTGTTAGTGAGCTTCAAAAAGTTGGTTTCAACAAATTGGAACACTCATTGGATGCAAGTTATCTGCCAACTATGCAGGCAATTGAGGATTTGGGAGCATATGGTGTAGGTATCTCTTCATTCGGACCAGTTTTATATACTGTATTTGATGAGTCCAATGAATTCATTGTAGAAAAAACCAAAGAGCTTCTTGATGGTAAAGGAACTGTCTTTGTCACCAAAGCTCAAAATCACGGATTTGTTATTGAAAAATAACATTTTCCATTTCTTTTTTATGAAATACAATCCTAAAATTCTGCTCTACATATTGATGTTGGCAACGCTTGGGATAAACACTCCATTAAGCATTGTTGGGATTATTTCACAGATTTCAGATTATTTCCAAACTTCCATTGCCGTTTCCGGATTATATGTAAGTTCATTCACATTCACGATTGCAGTTTGCGGGTTGTTCATACCAATATTCTTTTCAAAGTTCGAAAGAAAAACAACATTCATTTCCATTTTAGGCGTTTTTGCAGTAGCTAATCTTGCAATTGTGTTTTCCAGCAATTTATATGTGTCATTATTCTTCAGGATTCTATCTGCAGTTTTCTATCCTGCATTCATTTCAATTGCACTGACGGTTTGTGAGGAAATCGCTCCTGAAGGCGAAAAGCAGGACTACATTACCAGGATACTTCTTGGAATATCCGTTGGAAGCATTGTTGGCCTTCCGATAACTACTGGCCTTGGAACAATATTCGGATATCAGATTGCAATGCTGTGGATATTTGCAGTCAACTTCCTGACATTGATATTGATACTGCTGTTTTTCCCAAGGATTCCCGGAAAGTCAAAGGCCTATGAAGCACCTCTGTCTAGTTTGAAATCAAAAGAATTTGTTTTGGCATCACTAGGAATAGTCATGATGCCGATTGGGGCAAGCATAGTCTACAATTACATGCCCTATTTTCTCCAGACGGTTAGCCACATTTACACATATAATTTAAGCATTCTTCTTTTTGTTTACGGTTTGATTTCCATATGCGGAACTTGGATTGGCGGTAAATTGATTGTGTATAGGGATAAGGCCACATTATTGGTATTTCAATTGGTATGTGCATTAGTATTTGTTCTTTTCTATCTGTTTGCACAGTTTTTGATTCCTGTTTTGATGCTGTTCATGATATTCGGTGTATTGGATGGAATGGGATACAATCTTATCCAATATATCGAGGCGTCAGTGCTGCCGGATACTCCCGAACTTGCAAATGGTGTGTTTTTAAGCATATTGAACGGTGGAATTGCATTGGGAATAGCAATCGGAGGATTTTTAGTTGATGGATTTGGCATAATGTCAATATTCGTTGGAGGGCTTGCATTTCTGATTGCTGCATTCATCATGCTTTACTATGTCATCTCTGTTTTGAAAATTGATTTGAAATACAGCAGTTAACAGTTAATGTTTGTAATTATTTTTTGATCGGTTATCGGACCTACTCCTGACACTTTCAATAGCTGCTTTGTTGTCAATCGTGTTAAGTCGTCAATTGTTCTCAAATCGAGTTTTTTGCAAATGGAATTGGCCTTAATCTTGTCGACGCCATCAATCAGCATTAAGAAGTTATATGCCACATTGTCGGTTTTTGATTGGGGTGTTTTTTCCAGAGCTTTTTCCTCAAAGCAAATTTGTGCATGTTTTTCCATTATCGGAAATGACAGCTCCTTGTTTGGACTAACAAGGAGGGTGGTAAAGGTGCTTAGCCTTGCCATGCTTTCAAATATTTCAGAATCTTTAATTGTTATTCCCATTTTCTTCAGCTGATTTTTTGCCTTGTTTTTTTCGTTTTCGTTCCATTCCAAAACAACAAAATGATATTTGAAATTTTTGGCTTGTCTTATGGCCTGATCAAATAGTCTGCCTTCATGCATGCTCCATACAAAATCATAGGATGTCTTATATTCAAAAACAACTTCTTCTTTATTGTTTGTGAAAATGAAGTCTCCTATCTTCAACTCTTCAATGATGATTTTGTATTTTCTTGTGTAATGTTTGATTGCTATGCATATTCTGGCAGTCTCTCTGCAGTCAATTTTAATTATCATTTTATCATTACCTTTGATAATATTAGATAATGGATAAATAAATAATTTTTCTTTGCTTTAAGGACAATTTTACGAACTCAAAGCAATTTTTAAAAAAAATAGGGTTATTTCAATAAGTATATCTATATGGTGAGGTTAAAAAATGAAAAAAATGAAGTTTTATAAATTATAAACTTCATCAGCAGGAACAACTGTTATGTCATTTTCTTGCATGACAGATGCCAATTTGTCAATGTCTTCTGCATGAAGCAGTAAAATGGCTTTTCCTTCCTTTTCATGTGAAAATGCATAAAGATATTCCAAATCGATTTCATTGTCTTTAATGATTTTTAAAACTGTTGTAAGTCCTCCAGGGGTGTCGTTCATTTCAACACCGATGATATCGGTAATTTTCACCAAAAAGTTGTTTTCTTCAAGAACTTCTTTTCCTTTTTCAGGATTGTCTACAACAAGTCTTAAAATACCGAATTCAGAAGTATCAGCCATGCACATTGCACGTATATTGACATTTGCATTGCTAAGTACTTCCAGCGGTTTTGACAGGCTTCCCATTCTGTTCTGTAAAAATATTGATAATTGTTTGATTTTCATTTCTCTCACCTAATGCAAGTTTCTCTCATCAATCACTCTTTTTGCCTTTCCTTCAAATCTTGGAAGGCTTTTTGGTTCTACTAATGTAACTTTTACTCTGATTCCTGTTTCGTTTTCTATTGATTTTGCGATTTTCTGCTGAATTGACATCATTTCCTTGACGCCGTCAAAGAAAAGGTCCTTTGAGGCTTCCACTTTGACTTCGATTTCATCTAATGTTTCAGGTCTTGTAACTATAATCATGTAATGAGGCTCTACATCGCCAACCTTAAGCAATGCTTTTTCAATTTGTGACGGGAAGATAGCTACTCCCTTAACTTTAATCATGTCATCGGATCTGCCTGTGATTCTGCTCATTCTTGCATGGGTTCTTCCGCAGCTGCATTTTTCATAGGTAAGTTTTGTAAGATCCTTTGTTCTGAATCTGATGACTGGCATTCCTTCCCTTTCAAGATTGGTCAATACCAGCTCTCCAGGCTTTTCACCGCCAATTACATTACCTGTATTAGGGTCAATGATTTCTGGATAGAAAATGTCTTCTGCTATGTGTAGGCCTTGCTGAGCTTCGCATTCGACACCGACACCAGGTCCCATGAGCTCTGTCAGGCCGTAAATGTTATATGCTTTGCATCCGAAGATTTCTTCAACCCTTTGTCTGATTTCTTCGGTCCATCCTTCAGCTCCAAATCCGATTGCTTTGATTCCTAATTCCTTTGGGTCGATTCCGTCTTCAAGGGCAATTTCTCCCAGATGTATTCCGTAGGATGGGGTAAATATCAGTCCGGTAGTTCCAAAGTCCTTCATGATTTCAATCTGTCGTCTTGTCTGTCCGGTTGATATTGGAATGATGGCCGCACCGACCTTATGTGAGCCGTAGTGGACTCCAAATCCGCCTGTAAACATTCCGTATCCGTGGGTATTCTGGAGAATGTCGTCTTCGCCGATTCCCATCATTGTCAAACCACGTGCAATTGTTTCCGCCCATGTGTCCAGGTCTTTTTTGGTATATCCTGATACAACCGGTTTTCCTGTGGTTCCTGATGATGAGTGCAGTTCTTTGATTTCCTTGATGTCCACTGCAAACAGTCCGAACGGATAGCTTTCCCTCAATTCGTCTTTTGTGATGAATGGGAGTTTTTCAATGTCTTTTAAAGTTTCAATATCTTCAGGGAAAACTTCAGCTTCTGTGTACCTTTTATTGTAATATGGAATCTTGTCAAAAGCTCGTTTGACAGTGGCTTGAAGTTTCTTTAGTTGTAGTTCTTCAAGGTCTTGCCTTGGCATGGTTTCAATTTCTTCGTTCCAAAACATGTTTTGCCTCATTTTAATTAATATTCTATATATTATTTTTTACTGACTATAAAATTTTCTTTAAAATGTAAAATTTTTTAAATGTTAATGAGAAAATATTAATATTGCTGTTTGTTTTTATGAACATCGATTTTTTTAAAAAATTTATATACTTTATTATAGTAATAATTAAATGTAATTAATTAAATTTAATTTGAATATGGGGAAATTAATATGGATATGATGAGTATTTTATGGCAAGTTGGTATTTTCGCATCTGTCATTGTCTTTGGTATAAAAATAGGGCTTGCATCAGGTTTGGCTGATTTGTCCAAAAAACTGTTTGCCGCAATTTGTATTGCATACGGTGGTGGAGTTGTCGTAATATCAGCTATTGCTTCATTGTTTGCAGATCAATTGATTCAGGCTATTTACAGTTATAATACAATATTTTACATCATAATGGCTTCCATTATGATTATTGCAGGTCTCTTCACTATACGTGAATGGAAAATACATGACAAGAATACTTCCACTGCAACTTCTCTGGCAATCATTGCGCCTTGTCCATGCTGTTTCGGTTCAATCATTGCAAGTGTATTGGTTGTTGCACCAACAATTGGTGTCAGTTCACTTAATTTAAGTTGGTATGCCGCAGCCGCTTTGGTTGGAGTCATGATCGTGACTTACCTTGCATCAAATACAATCATTAGATTTATCAAAAAACCATATCCTGTCGTTTTAGGAAATTTCATGTTGCTTCTCGGCGCATATTTCTTGCTTTCAGCTATTGTGATTCCAAATATCGCCAGCGTTTTGACTAAGAATTTAACTCCTATTACTATTGGTTCTCCTCAAGACATACTGATGATTATTTTAGCGTTTGCTATTTTATTAGTTGGTGGCGTTTTTATCACTAAAAGACGCAGTATTTTAGATTAATTGGGTGAAAAATATGGCTTTAAATATTCCAGGTGGAGAATTTTTAACAGGCTCTCTTGATGTTATTTCTCAAAGTTTGACAATTCCTGTTCTTATCATATTGCTTGTAATTGTTATAATCAGTATCATTTCATTGGGAGGAATAATTGCAGAATATACCTCAAGGAGAAAAGTTCCTGTTGGAACAATTAGGGATTTGATTTATGAGATTAATGCTGCTGAATCACATGAAAAGTTAAATGGTGTTATTTCTTCAGCTAAAATTCCAAAATCTCAAAAGAAGGTATTGTCTGAAATTGCATCTTCCAGTGAGTTAGGTGATTCCTCAAGAGAGGCTTTGGCTCGTAAGTTATTCGAATTTGAAGAAGAAAAAACTGAAGACGCTTTAAGAAAGACTGATATCATTACCCGTATTGGACCTACCTTAGGTTTGATGGGTACTTTAATCCCGATGGGTCCTGGTCTTGCGGCATTAGGTGCAGGTGACATTAACACCCTTGCAAGCTCCTTGACAGTTGCGTTCAACACCACAATCGTAGGTATCGGTTCCGGTGCATTATGTTACGTCATCGGAAAGGTAAGGTCCGGTTGGTATGACAGATATTTATCTGATTTGGATGCTTTAATAGATGCAGTTCTTGATCGTATGGGTAGATAGTGATTTTATGGTTAGAAAAAACGGAAGGCGAAGGTCTAAAAGGGTAGAAGAAGATCCGATGGCAGGTACATCTAACCTTGTGGATGCAATGCTTGTTATTGCCGTTGGTTTTTTGGTTTTTGTTATCATTAGCTGGAACATGCAGGCAATGATTGACCCGGACCAGAACATCCAGGAACAGATGCAGCAGAAAACCATGACTGAAGTGGATCAGGGCCAGCAGTTGAATGAAACTCCTGACACCTCAAACAGCTCAGGTCAGGGCTATACCGAGATGGGTAAGGTCTATAAAGACCCTGCAACGGGTAAGCTGATTATGGTGGAAGGTTGAACCTTTCACACAAAACTTTTTTTTCACTATTTTTTCAAAAATCCTTATATGTTAAAAGGATAAATATAATATTGATATTATATAAGTAATTTTTAGGTGATTTTTAATGGAGAAGGGTAATCTTATAAGGGTTTTGATAATGAATTTCATATCTTCATTAATTATTGCTATCATTACCAGTGACATTTTTTATACGTTCCACCTTATCGGAGGGATGTATTTGGGTAATCTGTTCGGATTGTACTTCTTAGTCGTTTACGGCGTAAACAACATTGTTGAAGCGGAACAGGTTCCAAACAATTATCTCAGATTCGTTCTTGTAATACTGTATATCATACTCTTTGACATTGCATTCATCATTATCGTTCCATTGCTTTTCGGACCGAATGCGTTTCCGGCAACAGAGATAATATCAATCAATTATAACGGAGTTCCGTTTGAATTATTGTTAAGCAGAGAATTCTATCTGGCTCTTTTTGCTGTGGTAATGTTGATATTCAATTTCCTGATATACAGACGCCGAAAGAATATTCATCATGAATAAATCTGATGTTGATATAAACAATTCATTTTATTTTTCATCGTGATTTTTGGTGGGATTATTGCAGGCATTTCTGAATAGATTATTTTATAAAGAGGTTCAATTAAATTAATACTTACGAATTTTAAATGGTGTTTTGTGATATGGAATTCTGTCCTAATTGTGGTAAGATGCTGATGCCGAAGAAAGGCAAGATTAAATGTAGATGCGGATATGAAAAGTCCCTAAGTGATGATGCTATTGAAAAGCAGTATACCATGGAAGGTGAAAAAAATCCTCCAGCTGAGGTAATAGTAACTGACAATAACAATGTTGCATTGCCTACCACAAGAATAACCTGCTATAAATGTGGCGGAACAAAAGGATACTGGTGGACTGTTCAGACAAGGTCCGCTGATGAGGCCCCTACAAATTTCATTCGCTGTGCAAAATGCGGAAACACATGGAGAAGTTCCAATTAGGTATTAAAATCAATTTTTATGGGAATTGCTGTTTGTTTTCTCATTTTTCAAATCTTTAACTTCATTTTCTAAATCTTTGATTTTTTCATCGTTTTCTTTTAATTTCTCTTCAATTGCCTTGATTTTTAATTCTTCATCGCTGAGTTCAAAATCGCTTTTTTGATTTTGTTCCCATATTACTATTGAAAATAAGAGCATTCCCACCACAGATGCAAATAACATTATCGGATAGATGTCTTTGACAAATGGGAATGAAATGTCCGGTGGAGTTAAGAGAACTATCATCAACATCTCAAATCCGGTAAATAAGAACATCAAAGCAATAGATTCCTTTAAGTTAGGGAATCTTTTACCGTTCCACAAAAAGATCAGGCTTCCGATAATTCCGCTGATTACGGTTGATATTGAACATGGCAGGGCGGTGATTCCTCCCAGAGTGAATCGGTATGCTCCGGATATTATCCCTACAGGTATTCCTACAATTGGGCCTCCAAACAAACCGCTTATCATAACAACCAGGCATCGAATGTTTGCGGGAGTGTCATTAACGTTCATATGGACATATGATGCAAATAGTCCAATCAGTGCAAATATGACTAAACATGCCAATTGATTTTTTCGTGTAAACTTTCCCTTCAAAATCCCCTGGAATGATTTCAGGTTAATTGCAATGAGAATGAAAATCAAAACTGCAGATAGATATTTAAACATTTCCAAATAAGGATCTAAAAGTGTTGGTATGCTGAGCTTTTCTCCAAAATAAGATGTCAGAATTGCTATTGCGCATATTAAAACCAAAGTTGTCATTCCATATAAGGGATGGTCTCCCAAATCTTTCAAATTGGGTAATCTCAGTGAAATGAATCCCAGAATGATGATGGTGGCTAGGACTGCTGAAACATCTTCAAGGGTTTTAATATTGAAGTCCATTCCGATGTTTGAATAATAATTAATTAATCCGGCAAAAAGCAGGATGTTTGAAATGATTAATATTAAAAATAATATGTTCTTTTTCAGATTATTCTTGTTTGTTGTTTTTAATTTATTTTTCAGCATATGTGTCATGTTTTAAAAATTTCATTGGACACTTAGTATATTGGTTATGTGGTTTTTTAAATATTATGCAAATTTCAAATTCACAACAATTATGATAATTTATTATATGATTTAAAATAATATATATTAAACAATGAAAGCTCTTGAAAAAACATTGAAATCCGTGAGTGAAAATCCGAAATACATATTCCGTTTAACCGTTCAGGGCATAATGGTAGGTATATTTGCAGGATTGATGGTATGCTTGTACCGTTTTTTACTTTACGGTTCAGAACATGTTTTAAGGGAGTATTTGAATATAATACATGGAAATGTATTGTACATTATTCTTTTTTTCATTGCCCTTGCGCTCATGGGTCTTTTGGTTGACTTTCTCACAAAATGGGAAGTTGATTCTTCCGGAAGCGGAATACCTCAGGTCTATGCCGAGGTAAAGGGACACATGGAAGCGAATTGGGCAAAGGTACTGTTTTCTAAAATTGCAGCAGGAGTTCTGACTGCTTTGGGCGGTCTGTCACTCGGCCCTGAAGGCCCGTCAGTTCAGATTGGTGGTATGGCAGGAAAAGGAGTTGCAAAACTTTTCAAAGGTTCCAAAACCGATGAGCTGAGATTGATTCTTGTAGGATCAGCTGTAGGTATCACTGCAGCATTCAACGCACCTCTTGCAGGTGTGATATTCGTTTTTGAAGAAATCAACCACGGGTTTGACAAGACTCTAGTTTTCATTGCGCTGGTGTCCGCTATCGTTTCTGATTTCATATCAAAGGCAATATTCGGTCAGGCTACAGCACTGACATTTCCTGTTTTAAACATTCCTCTTGAATCATACTGGATTTTAATTGTTTTAGGTCTAATAATAGGGCTTTTGGGATATGTCTACAATGTGGGGATGATCAAATCCTCAGATTTGGTTTCAAGGCTTAAAATTCCTTCATGGCTCAAATTCGTTTTTGTCTTCATGGTTTCAGGCATTGTAGCACTGACAATACCTGAGATAAGTGATGGGGGACACTTCATGATGGACATCCTGGGAGTAGCGATGCCGTCACTTGGAGTACTGGTATTTCTATTGGTTTTAAAATACCTATTTTCAATGTTTTCATTTTCATCAGGAGCTCCTGGAGGCATATTTCTGCCGATTCTTGTGCTTGGAGCATATATTGGAGCTGCATTCGGCTCTGCAGTCATACCTATATTCGGCTTTGAGCAGGATTTGATATACAAGTTTGTAGTAATTTCAATGGCCGGATTTTTCGCAGCAACCGTCCGCTCTCCAATCACGGGCGTTGTGCTTATTGCCGAGATGTGCGGTTCAACCGAATCTCTGGTGGCGATGATTATCGTCTCCCTAATAGCATATGTTGTTCCGACACTTTTAGGAAACGAACCTATTTATGAATCATTATATGACAGGTTGCTTTTATCCAAAAACAGGGAGTTTGTAAGAAAGCCTTCAAAGCATGTCCTAAGTGAATATGTCGTTCCTCTGGACTGTAATTATATCAATTTTAAAATCAAGGACATTCCATTTCCAAAAAATGCTATTGTGGTATCTGTAATCAGAAATGGGAAATATGTAATTCCGACAGAGGACTTTCACATCAAATACAGCGACCAGGTAAACATCTTGACTGATGTCAATGACTATCCGTATGTACGGGAGGAAATTGAAGAATTGTTTGGTGGTTAAATGAGTATTGTATTTAAAAGACACAGTGTTCGTAAGTTTACAGATGAAGTCGTAAGCGATGAGATAATCGAAAACCTGCTGAAAGCGGGAATGCAGGCTCCTTCTTCCTGCAATTCACAGCCATGGGAATTTATTGTAATAAGCAAAAAAGAGGATAAGCAAGCGATTTCTCAAATGCACAAGTTTGCAAAGCCTGCTGCTGGGGCATCTCATTTGATAGTGACGTTAGGAAACCTCAACAGTGCAAAAGTAATCCGAATGATAGAGCAGGATCTTGGAGCATGCAATGAAAATATTCTCCTTCAGGCAACCCATGAAGGATTGGGGGCCGTATGGTTGGGCTTTCATCCGATAGAGGACAGGACATTAAAGCTGAAAGAATACCTTAACATTCCTGATTATTGCATTCCTTTTTCAGTAATCTGTGTAGGATATCCTGCACATGAAAGCGAAATAAAACTAAGATATGATGAATCAAAAGTTCATTTTGACAGATATTGACGGTGGAATTTTAGATGGGATTAATCGATAGAATTATTAAACCAAAATGGAAAAATGACGATCCTAAAGTAAGGATTGATGCAGTCAAGAAATTGGATGACCAGAATGCATTGCATGATGTTGCAATAAATGACTCTGAAGTTGAAATATGCCTTGAAGCGGTAGCGCGCATTAGAAACGATTCTATTTTGGCAGACATTGCTAAAAATAGTGAAAATATGGATGTTAAACTCGCAGCAATCGAGAGAATAACTGATGACCAAATCCTGGCAGATATTGTAAGGCAAAACGATGATGATGAAATCTCCAAAACCGCATCCAATAGCATTACAAGCGCACCAGTGCTCAGTGAAATTTCAAATCTTGACAGTGAATCTGAAAACAGCCTCGCAGTTGTTGAAAATACTGGAGACTTAAGCGTATTGGAAGACATAGCAAAAAATGACGGCAATGCAATAATCCGTCTGGAATCAGTCAAGGGAATAACCGACGATGATTTGCTTGCAGACATTGCTCTAAACGATGAAAATGCGGCAGTTCGTCTTGAAGCTGTTTACGGACTCAACAATGAAGAGGTTTTAGCCGAAATTGCCAAAAATGATTCAAATGAAACTGTATCTCTTGAAGCCATTAAAAGAATTTACAAGCAGTATTTCATTGCAGATGTTTCTAAAAACAGTAAACATTCCATAATCCGTCTTAAAGCCGTTGAAAAACTGTCTGATGAGGATGCTTTGATTCATGTGGCCAAAAATGATGATGACTCATCAGTTCGCTTTGAATCCGTAAGAAAAATCGATGACGAAAATGTACTGGCGGAGATTGCAAAAACCGATGATGAACTATTTGTACGTGAAGAGGCAGTGGGCAAAGTCAATGGTGATGAGCTGCTGGCAGATATTGCAATACATTGTGAAGACTCAGTTGTGGGTTTAAATGCAGTAAAAAGGATTAATGATAAAGACCTTCTTGAAGACGTCTCATTGCTGGCAATCGATTCATGGGTTCGAGTCGAAGCCGCAAGAGGAATTGACGATGTAAGAGTTCTGGTTGATATAGTAAACAATGACCGTGATCCGTGGGCTCGCCGTGAAGCTTTGAAAAGCATAACCGACGAAACCATAATCGAGGATGTTGCCCGCCATGACAAGAACTATTTTGTCCGCCTTGATGCTGTCAAAAGAATAGATGATGAAATTATTCTATCTGAAATAGCCAAAAACGATGAGAACTTCAACGTCCGTCTTGAAGCTCAAAAAAGAATGCATGATGAAGAGCTGCTGATGGATATTGCACAGGAATCAGAGGACTCATGGCAAAGGGAAGATGCAGTAGATAACGTTCACAATGACAAGGTGCTTTTGGACATTCTGGAATATGACGAAGACCCGTGGGTACGTCTTGAAGCATTGAAAAGCGTAAGCGACAAGGATGCCATCGAAAATGCCGCAGTCAACGACAAGAATTATTATGTCCGTCTCGAAGCTGTAAAAAGAATAGATGATGAAGAGCTATTGGCAGAAATTGCAAAAAATGATTCCCATCAATGGGTTCGCCACCAGGCAGCAGACATGATAAGAGATGATGAAATCAGAAATGGCATTGAGGCCGAAGTCGATGAAATTGATGTTATCGAAGCCCGTGAAAACGAAGCATACAGGAAACTCACAGATTTCACTGTCAGCGAATTCGAACGCCAAATCTATGTTGATGACATTAATGACGAAAAGCTTCTGAGAATGCTTGCACGTGATAGGAATCTCTATGAACTCAGAATCAAAGTTATTGAAAAAATCGATGACCAGGAATTTCTAAAACAGCTCTACAGGGATACTCCTGAAGGCCATATCAGAAGAGCTATCGTGGATAAAATTGAAGACAAGGAATTCCTGCGATTCATATACAATAACGACATGGACATCGGTATTGTCAATCAGGCATTCACATTGCTCGGCGATGACCTATAGCAAAAAATTTTCATTAAGATAACTTTTAAGGGGGTGAGTTTTTCTCAGCCCTTCTATTATTTTTAAAACATTATTTCAATAATTACTTTAAATTGTATTTTTTCTAAATAAAGATTATTTTTAAGCTGAATTCGTAATACTCTAAAATTCAACAACACAATAAAGAAATATAACTTTTATATACTGAATAAAACAGATTAATTAATATATAATTTTTTTTAAAGTGGAAATGAGTATTATGATCAGCAAGCAGTTAAGGGAATTTGAACTATTAAACACCACTACAGAAAGTATTTATGAATTAAACGGATTGAGAGTTCTTATAATTTTGCAGGACGGATCTAACTTAACTAGCTGGCGTGAAGTAAAAGACAGGGAAGAAATCATCTACATCAGTGAAGATTTATTCGGTGAACATGATATCGCTGAGAGGTATTCCGGTTTTAAAAATCTCAGGGCTGTTGTGGCTTCTGGTTTGGGTGAAGTGCATGATTTGCATCGTCTCTTTTACGGATGCGAATCCCTAAAGGACATTTCCTCTCTTGAATCTTGGGACGTCTCAGGCGTTGTGGACATGAGAGACATGTTTTATGGCTGTGATGCTTTAGAAGACATTTCCGCTCTTGCAAACTGGAAGGTTTCTAACTTGCGAAACATGTCAAACATGTTTCTGTTCTGCTCTTCACTTGAAGACATTTCTCCTCTTGCAAAATGGGATGTTTCCAGTGTTGAGGATATGCATTACATGTTTTCTGACTGCAGTTCCCTTAAGGACGTTTCAGCCTTAAAAGAATGGGATGTCAGCAATGTGAGGGATATGGGCTGCATATTTGACTTTTGCTCATCCCTTGAAAACATTTCAGGATTGGCCAATTGGAACATGGAAAACGTATTCAATATAACCGCAATGTTTAGAGGATGCGTATCACTTAAAAACATTTCCGCTTTATCAAACTGGAATTTATCCAACATGACTAACAATTCCAGTCTATTGTCATTATTCAATAACTGTTCCTCCCTTAAGGACATTTCAGCCTTGAAAAAATGGGATGTTTCAAACATTACTCGACTAAACGGGATGTTTGAAGGCTGCAGTGCTCTTGCTAATGTTTCTGCCCTTAAAAATTGGGATGTGTCCAATGTGAATTCAATGGAAAACATGTTCAACGGCTGCGAAGCATTGGAAAACGTTTCTGCCCTTAAAGATTGGGACGTTTCATCTGTAGACAATATGAATGCAATGTTTGCCTATTGCAGAGGATTGGAAAATATCTCCTCTTTGGAAGACTGGGACGTTTCCTCACTCACAAGAATGGATGCGATGTTTGTCGATTGCGAATCATTGGCTAAAATCGATGCCCTGAAGTCATGGAATGTGTCAAATGTTGGTTCTGCAACAGATCTGTTTAACGGATGCACATCTTTGACTGATGTTTTCGCTTTAAAGGACTGGGACATTTCAGCATTGTCCAGATTAACAGGAATGTTTGAGGAATGTGAACTGCTTGAAGACATCTCAGGATTGGCTGATTGGAATGTTTCCCACATCAAATCACTTGAAAACTTATTTACAGGATGCAAATCCCTAAAGGACATTACCAGTTTGGAAAGATGGGGAGTTTCAGGCATTGAAAACATAAATGAGATGTTTAAGGACTGTGAATCTCTTGAAAGTGCTGAATGCCTTAATTTCTGGACTTTCAGGGATATTCAAGATACTCGAAACGTATTTGAAAACTGTGTCAGTCTTCAAAGGTATCCGATATGGTATGTCAAAGGGGAATTCAGGGGAATAAGTCCTTTCCTGAATGATTTCATTACATTCAACAAAACAACTCACGGAATTTATGATCTGGGGGACCTGGAAGTTCTGATAATCCTCAAGGACGGAACAAATCTGACCAGCTGGGAGGATGTCAGAAATCGGTCAGATATAATTTATGTCTGTGAAGATTTATCCGGTAAAACTGACTTAAGCGAAAAATATGCAGGACTGACATCACTTAAGGCAATTTACGCATTTGGCGTTGATAAGGCAGAAAAAATGAACGGAATGTTTCTGGGATGCGAATCCCTGGTTGACATTTCCATGCTGAAAACATGGGATGTTTCAAATGTCAAAAAGATGATATTCACCTTCCACAAATGCAGATCATTAAAGCACATCAATCCGATAGCATTATGGGACGTGTCTGGCGTTGAGGACATGTCCGGAATGTTTCTTGAATGCTCATCACTCTATAACATTTCTCCTTTGCGCGGTTGGGATGTATCCAACGTAAAATCCATAAGGGCAATGTTTTGGAATTGCAGGTCATTAATCAGCGCTTCAGTGCCTGACTGGAATGTAAGCAATGTGGAGAACATGGCAACGCTATTTTTCGGCTGCATCTCCTTGGAATATGTTAATTTCTTAAGTGCATGGAATGTTTCAGAGCTCTGCAATACAAAGGACATGTTTCACGGTTGCACTTCACTAAAAGGATATCCTGTATGGTACATAGAAAAAATCGAAAGTGAAAAAAAGGCAGCTCAGGAGGAAGTCCCTGAAAGCGAAGATGATTCAGCTGAGGAAAATGAATCTGCCGATGAGGATTCTTCTGAAGAATGATTATTTTCAATGAGAACTTTTTTGCGAGTGAATTCTCAGGTTTCTTTAATGGGAATATCTTCAAATGGTAATGTGCACTGTACTCTTTTTAAATTATTTTAGACAGTTTTAAATAATAATAACTATAAAATCTTAATCAGTAACTTAAAAGTTATAAGTTAAAATTATATATGAGGTTAGACTATGGTAAGTGTAAACATAGAAGCTAAAAAAACCGTAGATGTAATGATTGAAAAAGCAGATGAATTAAACATTGCTGTTGAAACTTTAGAAAATGGAGCTACTGTTTTAGACTGTGGTGTAAATGTAGATGGAAGTTTTAAAGCAGGAGAGCTTTATACTAAAGTTTGTCTTGGCGGACTCGCAGATGTTGGAATTTCAATTCCTGGTGATTTGTCTGAAAAATTCGCACTCCCTTCAGTAAAGATTAAAACCGACTCACCTTCTATTTCAACCTTAGGTTCACAAAAAGCAGGTTGGTCTGTATCTGTAGGAGATTTCTTTGCATTAGGTTCAGGTCCTGCAAGAGCTATTGCATTAAAACCAGCAGAAACCTACGAAGAAATTGATTACAAAGACACTGAAGCTGATTTAGCAATTTTAACATTAGAAGCTGATGTATTGCCTGGCGAAGATGTAGCCCAATACATTGCAGATGAATGTAATGTCGATGTTAAAGATGTATACTTACTTGTAGCACCTACATCATCCCTTGTCGGATCCATTCAAATTTCAGGAAGAGTCGTTGAAAACGGAACCTACAAAATGTTGGAATTCATTAAGTTTGACGTAACCAAAGTAAAACACGCAGCTGGTATTGCACCAATCGCACCTGTTGACCCAGACGGACTCAAAGCTATGGGTAAAACCAACGATGCAGTTTTATTCGGTGGAAGAACTTACTACTATGTAGAATCTGAAGAAGGAGATGACATCGCTAATGTAGCAGCTCAATTACCATCTTCTGCTGCTGACGGATATGGTAAACCATTCTTCGACGTATTCAAAGAAGCAGGATTTGACTTCTACCAAATCGATAAAGGAATGTTTGCTCCTGCAGAAGTAGTAATCAACGATTTGACTACTGGTAAAATTTATAAGGAAGGATTCGTAAACGCAGACTTGCTCAAAAAGTCCTTCGGTATAGATGAATAGATTTATTCATCTTTTTTCTCTTTTTTTTCAATCAATTTTAAATATTATAAAATTCAATATTATTTTTGGACACCAATTGGAGTGTTTAAAAAATTAATAGGTGATACTTATGGAAATTATAGATATTATTACTATTTTTTGCTAAATTGAACTTTTTTTCTTCATAATTTCCACTATTTTTAAATAGTATTACCTTTAAATATATGTTTTGTCTTAAAATTGACAAATAAATTTAAAAAGGTGTATAATTATGGAAATCATGGATATTATAAAAGAAGCATTCATTTTTCCTTCTCAAAATTTGGAAAAGCTCGCAATATATATCGTATTAACATTCGTAATGGGACTATTTATTGCCGGTGGTGTGATTTCAGGCGTATTTGCGGCAATTGATAATAGTGTTTATTTTGTTATTACAGCTATTTTAGCCATTATTGCAATTGCTATTGCATTTATCATTTCAGGTTATCAAATCGGTATTATCAAATCCGGTATTGATCAAAATGAAGAAGCACCAAGTTTTGATTGGTTAAATGATTTAGTAACTGGTATTAAAACATTAGTGGTCAGTATTGTCTACTTTATTATTCCAGCAATTATTATTGCAATTGTTGCCTTAATAACCAACATACCTGGACAAATTGTCAACATAGCTCAACAAGCAGCTTTAAACCCTGCAAACGCAACTGCAGTTGCTAACGGTTCCGCACCTATTGCAACAATATCAGATGCGGCTGCTGCAAGTTTATTCACTTCAATCGCAATTACCGGTATTATCGCTCTTGTTTTGATTATAATTTTCGCGTTCCTCGCAACTATGGGTACTGCTAGATTAGCCAATACAGGTAGTTTGGCAGAAGCTGTAAATGTTGTTGAAGCATTCAAGGACATTACAAGAATCGGTGTAGGTAAAGTTATTGCAGTTATTATTTTATCAATAATTGTTGTAGCAGTGATAAATGGGGTATTGGGATACCTTTACGGTCAAATTCCACAATTATCCATAATATCAGTTATAGTAACTCCTTACTTAGTATTCTTTACAAATAGGGTTACCGGTTTGTTATATTCAGATATAGCTTAAATATTTCAATATTTAAGTTATCTTTTTTTCTTTTTTTCAAAGTTTTTCAATAAATTTTTAAATGATAATTATTAAATATATAATTATTCTATTTTAGAATGAATACTTCAATAAGTTATTATGGAGATGTATAAAATGGCAGATTTAAAAGGTACAAAAACTGAAGCAAACTTACAGGCAGCTTTTGCCGGTGAGTCCCAAGCACATACCAAATACCAATACTTTGCTGCAAAAGCAAAAGAAGAAGGTTACGTTCAAATCCACGATATTTTCATGGAAACTTCCAAAAACGAAAGGGAACATGCTAAAATCTGGTTCAAATTATTACACGATGAAGAAATTCCAGACACAATAGCAAACCTAAATGCTGCAGCTGACGGTGAAAACGAAGAATGGACTGCAATGTACAAAGAATTCGCAGAAACCGCTAAAGAAGAAGGCTTCCCAATGATTGCATTTCTGTTTGAAAAAGTGGGAGCAATCGAAAAAGAACACGAAGAAAGATACAGAACCTTACTTGCAAACGTTGAAAACGATGCAGTATTCAACAAAGAAGCAGACATTGAATGGAAATGTGAAAACTGTGGATTTGTATTCTCAGGTCCTAACGCACCTGAAAAATGTCCTGTATGCGGACTTCCAAAAGCACACTTTGAAGAAAGAGCTACCAACTTTAAATAAGCTCTATTTTTCTTTTATTTTTTTTAGTTACTGACTAATCACCAAATATTTATATATTTGATTATTAACATTTAATTTGAGGTTGATTTAAATGGCAGATTTAAAAGGCTCAAAAACAGAAGAAAACTTAAAAGCAGCACTCGCTGGTGAATCTCAAGCACGTGTAAAATACGAATTTTACGCTTCTCAAGCTAAAAAAGACGGATATGTGGAAATCAAAGAGATTTTCCAGGAATCATCCGACAACGAAAAGGAACATGCTAAAATTTGGTTCAAATTGTTACACGACGGTAAAGTGCCTGACACCTTAACCAATCTTGCAGATGCAGCAGCAGGAGAACATGAAGAATGGACTTCCATGTACAAGGAATTCGCAGAAACTGCACGTGAAGAAGGATTTGACGACATTGCAGATCTATTCGATGCAGCAGGTGCAACCGAAAAGGCACATGAAGACAGGTACAACGCATTGACAGACAAAATCAATGCAGGCAAAGTCTTTAAGAAAGACGAAGAAATCGCATGGAAATGCAACAACTGTGGATACATCCATTATGGAACCGATGCTCCTGAAGTATGTCCATTATGCGACCATCCACAGGCCCACTTTAGAAAACAAGATACTAGTTATATCTAAATCTTCTTTTCTATTTTTCTTTTTTTGATAATTTATATTAATATCAACTTACTAACTATTAGTAAGGGATATTATGATTGAAAACAACATTTGTCTATTGACAGATAGCTATAAGGTAACCCATCACTATTTCTATCCTGAGGGCACAGAAAAGATTTATTCTTACCTTGAAAGTAGGGTAGGTGCTGAATTTAACAAAACTATCTTTTATGGACTGCAATATATAATTAAAAAGTATTTGGAAGGTCAAGTTGTAACGGAAGAAAAGATAGATGAAGCAGATAAACTGATGGCTGCTCATTTAGGTGAAGGAATATTCAACAGGGCCGGCTGGGAATATATTCTTGATGAACATGACGGAAAACTCCCGATTGAAATAAAGGCAGTTCCTGAAGGAACACCTGTTGATGTCAGCAACGTTCTGATGACTGTGGAAAATACTGACAATAAATCATACTGGCTTCCAAACTACCTGGAATCTTTACTACTGCAGGTTTGGTATCCGTCAACTGTAGCTACACTGTCCGCTGAAGTCAGAAAACTCTCAAACTTCTATCTGGAAGTGACAGGTTCATCCAAAGAGAATCTTGACTTCATGCTGCATGACTTCGGATACAGAGGATCATCATCTACAGAATCATCAATGCTTTCCGGTTCAGCACATCTTCTAAGCTTTTCAGGAACAGACACAATTCCTGCTTTGACAATACCTGAAAACTACTACAATGACTCAAACATATATGGATTTTCAGTTCAGGCAACAGAGCACAGTGTAATGACTTCACTCGGTCCTGAAGGGGAAATGTCACAGATACTGAATGTCATCGACAAGGCAAAGGACGGTGTTCTTTCTATGGTAATTGATTCATACAACTACAGAAACTTCCTCACAGAAGCTGGAAGGTCCGGAAGCGAACTGAATGAGGCAATTTTGAATTTCCTTGACGGTGAAAACAACAAGGTCGTCTTCAGACCGGACAGCGGAGAGCCTGTTTCAACAACAATCGATTGTCTGAATCTTTTATCAGACGGTTTCGGTTCACATCTCACCGATGAGGGATATAAGGTATTCGACCTGAACATCGGCCTTTTATGGGGTGACGGTCTCAACTATCAGAAAATCCGTGACATCCTCTTTGCAATGAAATCAAGCGGATGGGCTGCACAGAACATCATCTTTGGTATGGGTGGAGGACTCCACACTGCGGTAAACAGGGACACCCAGAGAAACGCATTCAAATGTTCTGCTCAACTGAGGGACGGCGAATGGCATGACATTTTCAAAAACCCACTTGACTCAAGTAAAAAATCAAAGACAGGAAGATTCAAATTAATTAAAGAGAATAAATCATTTAAAACAGTTCCAATTGACAGTGATGGTGAAGATTGCCTTCAGACAGTATTCAGAAACGGTGAACTGTTGATTGACGATAAGTTCAGTGACATTAAGGCAAGAGCTTTAAATTACTCAAATTTCTTATGAGGTGATATGATGTGTACTGCAAGCAATTACATAACTGAAAAACATTATTTCGGGCGAAACTTCGACTATGAAATTTCCTATAATGAAAGGGTTACAATAACCCCAAGAAATTATGAATTCAAATACAGAAAAATCGATGATATAAAAAGCCATTATGCAATTATTGGGATTGCAGCCGGCATTGACGGATATCCATTGTACTATGATGCATGCAACGAAAAGGGATTGGCCATGGCTGGCCTTAACTTTGCAGGAAATGCAGTCTACAAGGAATTTGATGAATCAATGATTAACATCACTCCTTTTGAACTGATTCCATATATACTCGGCGGTGCATCTTCAGTGGCTGAGGCTAGGCAAATGCTTGATGAGATTAATCTGGTCAACATCAACTTCGCCGATGAACTGCCTTTATCTCCACTTCACTGGATGCTTTCAGACAGCACCGGCGAAGCCATTGTGGTCGAACCTCTTGAAGAAGGTTTGAAGATATATGACAATCCTGTAGGTGTTCTGACAAACAATCCTCCTTTCGACAAGCAGCTTTTCACTTTAAACGACTACAGAAGCCTGTCCAATAAGAATCCGCAAAACACCTTTGGTGCAGGCATTGATTTGGATGAATATTCAAGAGGAATGGGAGCTATTGGCCTTCCTGGAGACCTGTCATCATCCTCAAGATTTGCAAAGGTTGCTTTCACCCGTGCAAATTCATATTCTGGCAGTGATGAGAAAAGCAGTGTCAGCCAGTTTTTCCATATTCTGGGTTCAGTCGAACAGCAGAACGGATGCACATTCATCTCAGATCCTAATCTCTATGAATATACAATCTACACTTCATGCTACAACACCAACGACGGCGTTTTGTATTACAGGACATATAACAATTCCCAGATTACAGCCGTTTCTTTGGCAAATGAGGATTTGGATTCAGGTGATTTAATCAATTATCTTTTAATTAATGAAGAGCAATTCAATTTCATTAATTAAACATTTTTTTTTATTTTTTTTAACCATTTGTTAATGCATACTATTTTTTATATATTTATTGAAAATAAAATTGTAAGCTGTTCATTATTTTTCTGTAAAATTTACTGGTTTACTTTCAAAAGTGTATATTAAAATCAATATTTATCTTATTTTGACATGATTTGTTTGAAAATCAAGAAACTATTTATATTTCAAGCAACATAAATATTAAAGAATAATCTTATATTTGCCGTAAGGTTATTTCATTTTTATTAATTGACTGGACCAGGGGGTGAAAACGCAAAATGAAAGGCAAAAAGTTAATCGTGATAATGGCTATAGTTATTCTTATATTTACAATTCAGGCGTCTTGTGCGCTTGAAGATGATAATGACTTTAATTTAACGCAAACTATTAATGTTAATACAGTTGATAATCAAATAGTTGATGATAATCAAGTAAATAATGAGTTGAATGACTCTGCAGGTATTAAAAACAATATTAGCGTAAGCTCTAAAAGTAATGTTTTAGGTGTTTCCAATGAGAATGATGTTTTAGGTACGAATTGGACTCCATCTACTAATACTATGAAAGCGTTGAGAAATCTACTCATTAATACGAATCTAAAACCGGGAGATAATGTTTTCTTAAATGGTTGGACATATTCTGGTGATTTTAATTACTTTACTGTACGTTCAGGTATTAATATTTATGGAGGTAGCTCTACTAGTGATCCTGCAAAGGCTACACTTGACTTTTCTGGAATTATAACTCATCCTACTAAGTCTAGAATTACATTTGGTGATAATACTAAAATTACGGGAGTTAATTTTGCAAATCATTATTTTGAGTCTTCTGTAACTACTGGGAATCCACCTGGAAGGGGGCATTTGATTGCTTGTAATGGAGCGGTTTCATTTTATAATTGTACTTTTGAAAACAACACTGTTTATCAGAAGTCATATATTATAAATTATGATGGTAGTGGAAGCGGAGCTATTATTGATAATTGCGAATTCTACAATAATACTGCTTCAGTTATAGTAAATATTGCAAGTACAAGCACTAATTTCAAAGGTAATAATAATTTATTCAAAAACAATAAGGGAACTATTAGTCTTGAACAATCGGCTAATTCAAATTCTTTAGGATTATGTATTAAAATTCAGTCTAATGGTGCTGTTTTTGACAATAATACCTTTATCAATAACACAAATGCAGTACACGGTGCAGCTTATTGTGTAAATGCAGAAAATGTTATTATATCCAACAATCACATTGAAAATAACTCTGCATCATATGGTGCAGGTATTGAATGTCACAAGGGTACAATGAAAGTTTATAACACAACTTTCATAGGCAATCAAGCTTATGGGCCTAATGCCATGAACCCTGCTAGAAGTGGGGGTGGTGGTGCTATTGCTTTTATTGGACCAAATAACTACATTGAAAATTGTACATTCATCAATAACAGTGCTGAAAAATTTGGTGGAGCGATGGATATTCATACAGTTGGTTCGGAAAGGGCTGATAAAACTGTAGTTGTAAACTCTAGATTTGAAAATAACTTTGCTGAAAGTGACTACGGTGGAGCTATATTTATTCAAGGTGACTTTGCAAACATTACAAACTGCAACCTTACGAATAATTTCGCACCTATTGGAGGAGCAATACAAATTGTAGGTTCCAATGCGGGCATCTATGATTCAAAATTCGTTGAAAATGGTGCTATTCAAGGTGGTGCTGTTTATATTGAGGGTAATGCTGCAACTGTAGGCAATTCAACATTTGCAAATAACACTGCAACTCATAATTTGGGAAGTAGAATTGTTGATGATCTTTCTAAAGTTACTTCCGGTGGGGCTATGTTTATTCAAAGTAATGATGTATCCATTAAAGACACTTCCTTTGAAAGTAATGTTGCTGAAGGTAATTATTCTCTAAATACTGGTTTGGGTGGAGGTTTATACCTCATAGGTCAAAATCCAGATTTTGACAATGTTAATTTCACACAAAACGATGCTACATTAGGAGGTGGTGTTTATATTGAGGGTAGCAATATCGACGCTTCAAACATAAACTTGTACAATAACACTGCTGTTCAAGGTGGTGCTGTTTATATTGATGGTAATGATATAACTCTTGATAAGATCACTGCAAAAGAAAACAATGCTATTCAAGGTGGAGCTGTTTATATTCAAGGTCACAACACTGAGGTGGCTAATTCAACATTCGAGAACAACCTTGTTACTCGTGATATTGATTCAATTAAACCTGGTGCTGAAACCCTTTTGACTATGGGTGGCGCTATCTATATCGATGGTAATAATGTAGCAGTGGCAGGTAATAATACTTTCAGAAGAAATATTGCTTCAGGTTTTTATATTAATGGTGGTCTTGGTGGTGCTATTGCTGTAGAAGGTGATAATACTACAATATATGATGACCAATTTACTTTGAATGAAGCAGTTAGTGGTGGTGCTATATATATTGATGGTGCTAATGCTACTGTAAAGGATATGCACTTCACAACAAACAATGCTGTTCAAGGTGGTTCAATATTCATTAATGGTGCTAATACTAACATTACTGGTAATACATTCTATGATAATAATGCAACACATAATTTATCTTTTAATGCTAGTTCAGTAATTAGCTTACCTACTATGGGTGGTGCTATTTCTGTTAGTGGTGATTATTCTACTATAACTAATAATAACTTTACATATAATGCTGCTATAGGTGTTAATACTAATGGTGGTCTTGGTGGTGCTATTGCTGTTGATGGTTATCACACAAATATCACTGATAATATATTTGATGATAATGAAGCTATCATGGGTGGTGCACTATATGTAACTGGTACTAATACCACTATTAACAATACTAACTTTACATATAATAGAGCTATTAAAGGTGGTGCAGCTTATATTAAGGGTATTAACACAACTGTTGAAAATTCACAATTCATGTACAATAATGCTACACATAACCTAACTTACAACTTAAATCCTATATTTGATAGTGTACCTGCTGAAGGTGGTGCTATTGATATTGTAGGTAACAACACCTTATTGGATAATTTATTATTCTCTGAAAACAATGCTATTGGGGTTAATCCTGATGGTGGTCTTGGTGGTGCAGTTGCAGTAAACGGTTACGATACAAGAATTGTAGATGTCACTTTCGATGCAAATCAAGCTATCAAAGGTGGTGCAATATATGTTAATGGTACTTTAAATGCTCTCAACTATACAAATTTCACATCAAACAGTGCAATTCGCGGTGGAGCAGTGTTCATTACGGCATTCAATACTACATTTTTAGGTTGTGACTTTGACAACAATACAGCAACTCATGACTTAAGATTTGCAGTCAATGATGAATTGAATAAGCTTACATCCATTGGTGGAGGTATTGCAATTCAGGGAAATGACGTTAACATAATCAACCCCACTTTCACTAACAATACTGCTGTCGGAATATATGAAGACGGTGGATTGGGTGGTGCAGTTGCTGTAAACGGTACAGACAATTGGATATATAATTCATTATTTGAAGATAATGAAGCTATCAAAGGTGGTGCTTTCTACCTTGAAGGCGGATCCACCGTAATTGAGGAATCCAATTTCACAGACAATCATGCAATAAAAGGCGGAGCAGGTTATATTGACGGGGAAAACAGTGTTATTAAAAATTCTCTCTTTGAAGACAATAACGCAACCCCTGACTTGAAATTCAATCTATCCGATGCATTGAAGAATTCAGCCACTGCTGGTGGAGCGGTTTACATCATAGGTCATGACGTTAACGTGACTTCAAGTAATTTCACACATAACCATGCCAATGCTGAAAATCAAACAAGCAGCATAGGTGGTGGTGCATTTTACATTGAAGGAAACAAGGTTAACATTACAGATTCCAAGTTTGAAGAAAACACCGCTTTGAAAGGTGGTGCGGTATATGTCACAGGTAATGTAACCATGATATATGACAGTAATTTCACACGTAATTCCGTAACCAATTTCACAGTTATGGAAGGTTTCGGAGGAGCGGTATACTTGGAAAGCTCACATGACAGTAATTTCACTCGATGTAATTTCGAAAACAACTCAGCTTCCATAAACGGTGGTGCTATCGATTGGCATGAAGGTGCAACTGACGGTCAAATCTTGGATTGTACATTTACCAACAACACTGCAGGTGCTAATGGTGGTGCTGTGTTCTGGTTTGGTACTGGAGGTATCATAAAAGGTTCCAATTTCACAAACAATGCAGCTAACGGAACTGTTGCTTGTATGATGGGCAACTCTGGAGACGGAGGAGCTATCATGTGGACAGGTTCAAATGGTGTAATAGATGATTGTGAATTTATAGACAATACATGTACTGACAATGGTGGTGCAATATACTTACGTGGTGTCCCAGGACGTGCAGATTGTAATAACAATTCATTTATAAACAGCCACTTTGAGAATAACTCTGCTGGTGTTAACGGTGGTGCAATCACATGGGAAAATGGTGCAACCAATGGTAAAATTGAAAACACTACATTTGAGAATAACACTGCAAAAGCTAATGGTGGTGCTGTGTTCTGGTATGGTACTAATGGTACTATTGAAGGATCTAACTTTACTAATAATCGTGCTTTAGGTACTGAAACTGGTACTTATGGTCGTTCTGGTGAAGGTGGTGCTGTTATTTGGACTGGTTCCAATGGTATTGTTGATGAGTGTAACTTTATCAATAATTCTGCTAAAAATAACGGTGGTGCTGTTTATTTGGATAGTATAACTGCCGGTAACTGTGATAATACTACATTTAGTAATTCTCACTTTGAGAATAATACTGCTGGTGTTAATGGTGGTGCTATTGACTGGAATGAAGGTGCTACTAATGGGGCTATTTTGAATTCTACATTTGAAAATAACTCTGCTAAGGCTAATGGTGGTGCTGTGTTCTGGTATGGTACTAATGGTACTATTGAAGGATCTAACTTTACTAATAATCGTGCTTTAGGTACTGAAACTGGTACTTATGGTCGTTCTGGTGAAGGTGGTGCTGTTATTTGGACTGGTTCCAATGGTATTGTTGATGAGTGTAACTTTATCAATAATTCTGCTAAAAATAACGGTGGTGCTGTTTATTTGGATAGTAT
>NZ_CAMVPN010000025.1 GCF_947169325.1 uncultured Methanobrevibacter sp.
GATAAACAATATTTTGTTTTAAATAATAAATTAATTTGGTTATTATATAAATCTTTTGAGTTTGGAGTTTTATCTTTAAATTTATTTAATTCACGAAAATAAGTATTTAAAGATGGAAATTTAGCATATATTAGTTCATTTTCTTGAAGAATATCTTTTAAATAATTTTCATTAAATGCCATGTTATAATTTATATTTTGAAATGAATTTTCAGTCAATAAAGAATGATGTGAAATAATAGTCAATAATGAAATAAAATCCATGGTACTTTTAGGCATGAAAAAAAATCCCGAATACACAGCATGAGGGGGCAATTTTATTTTATTTCCACTCATTAACATTTGATTTTTTGATTGCCAAAGATTTGAAGATTTACCGAAATCATGAAATAAAGCACAAATTCTTAAATTAGAAATAAACTCCTCTGAATTAATCCCCAACAAATTTAATCGATTATTTAATAATTTTAAATTTGCTTTGATAATAATATTCATTATTTTTAATGTATCCAATGAATGTGTTTTTAAAGAAATTCCATTAGATTTTGCAAAAACTTCATTGTTCATAAAAAGACAAACCTCTCACCATCATATTCATAACATTCAATTATAGTATCCAGTTCCCCTTTAGGAACAGAACATAATGTATAAATTTCTTTTTGAGTGTTAAATTTTAAATTAGTAGGAAGTTTAATTAAATCGGAATTAGAATATAAACCGGGAATAATGGATGAAATCCGTGCCGAATTAGTTTTTTCAATATTTACCAATGAAATATTTAAAATATTTACAACATCATCACTTTCACCAAGATATAATGGCCTTTTAGGATTTTCTAGGGCATTCTTTATATTGTTTAAAGAAAATTCACCTTCATCATCAGATAAAATGTAGATAGAATATTTCGGCTCTATTAATCTTTGCCTATTAATCTGGGTACTTAACCAAATTTTATTTATATCATATAAATTATTAGGATTAGAGAACCCCTCCCAATATCCGATAATTACATTTATTAAACTTTCTTCATAATTGACCACTTTGTAATAAATCTCATTATACTCCTGATTATCATCATCTAATAAAAAATTATAAAAAGAATACTTTTTGATATATTTCATTATCTCTTTAATATCCTCTTCATTAGGATGGTTTGTAATTAAGCCATCTAATTTTTTTTTTAAAGCATCTTCAAGTTTATCTTTTTCACGACTGCCCTTATGAATATTGACATAATCTTCAATCAATTCACCAGAATTACAGATAATAATTGAAAATTTTAAATTATTAAAATATTCTGTGTATTGTTTTTTAAGTTTATTTTGTAAACTCTTATTAGGGATGTTATGCAAAGCTTCAAAACCTAAAGCATTTTGAATTAAACCAAATAATGTCGTTAAAGAAGGACAAGGATATGATAATTTAATATTTAAACTACTATAATCACCAAATGAACACCAAAAAGGGATTTCTAAATCAAATCTAAGAGCTTCCATCACTATCACCAGTTAAACTAGCAATTGCACTATCAAAAGCTTTCCTTGGACCTTCACACAATATGAACTCATCATGGTTATTTAAATTTTTCAAAGAATCAATAAAATCCTTTTCATTTTTAATAACTCCTTTAATATATCCTACATAAATTTTTGTCCCTTCTAAATTCAATGCATCATTTACTACTGAATTAAATTGTTCAGTATTTATATTTCCATCTTCATCTAATTTTAATGTTGAAGCTAACCTATGATTATAATATTTCTGTAAACCTATAATAACTAAATCAGGACTAGCATTTACCATTTCACGAGATTGGTTTGCAAAATCTGATAAATTGTATATACCATTTAAAATAGCTATTATTCTTTTTATTTTTTCTTCTGTAGCAATGGAAGCTATATTTTCTACACCAGCTAATTTTCCATTGCTAATTTTTGGAACTTCTTCTAAACCTATATTGTCCAAATCAATTGAAATATTTGATTTATAAATATTTTTGATTAATTGTTTATATGCTATGGCTTGACGAATATCATAAGGAGCTTTAGATTTTTTACCACAATGAGGACAAGTTAAGTCAGTTTCATCTTTTTTAATTTTAACACTTTTGTTTTCTCTTCCTTCTAAAGGATAAAATTTTTTATTACAATTAGGACATTTAATATCTTCAACCATCCTAAAAATTAAATCATTAGTAATAGGATATCTAATTTGTCCTAAAGCGGGTGAAGCTTTAATAGGGCTCCAACGTTTATCACCTGAACTAGGCAATAAATAACCAAACAAATCACAAGTCCAACAATTTTCAATATCCCCACAAGGAAATTCTGGAGTGCACTTAAATTCATCTTTATATTCTCTTTTAATTGAAGATCTGAGAGCGTGTCTCATTGATTGACCTGAAATATATGGTAAACCATTATTATAAGATTTAATTTCTTTTAAATTTGTGCTGCCTTCACCTGCATTCATATTTGTTAAATCAGTTTCAAAAATCCAAGATACCTCAATACTTTTATATTCCATATTATTCATCTCCATCTTAATTTTGATTTTGTTTCTCATATAATGCAGAAGAACTCATAAAAGAAACAAAGTAACTTTTTACTTCTGCAAAGTCTTCATTTTCAAATTCATCGAAAAAAACTTCTAATTCTTTTCCATTAGAATAAAATTCAACATCACTTAATGCAGATTTTTTTGCCATTAAAAAGAATGCCTCTTCAATATACTGATTAAAACTTTGTTTATCTGTTGCATATGCAAACTTGCTTAATAATCCCACATCTTTATAAAATGATTTACCAATATTTGAAGCAATACTTCTGCATGCTTCTTTAAAATTCCTATCTAACATTAAAATTTCCCCCATAATTTGGTTTAAAAAAATTTCTTTAAATAAAAAAATTGGATAATATCCACCAAAAAAACTTATTTCAGATTTTAGCATCTCAAAAAGTGAAAGCGCAATATTATTATAATCTAATTCTAGAAACGATTTAAAAAATTTATCTATTTGATGAGACATGAATCTTCCGAAATTAATTTTATTTAAAAAATCGTTTACTAAATAAATATCATTACCTTTAGTGTCCTTTTGAGCTATTAATATTTTATAAACATTTCTATTTGCTTGAATTCTATTAATCGAAAAAGAATCTTTTGTTATAAAAATCCAATCTACAATATCCATTAGTTCAGTTTCTGTAAACATCTGAAACACATCATCATCAACATCCTTGGAAAAGTTATTTTGAATATTATGTAATAAACTTAAAAGAGCAGCATACTTTGAATTATTATTAAAATTTTTAATATTTGAATTATAATTCATGACATTTGGATCAGAAAAATTAATATATTGACTATCTAATGATAGATTTGTTGCAATTTTTTCTAAAATATTCAAATTTTCAATGTTAGGTAATGCTAAAAAAACATCCCCACTTTTATAAAAAGGTATGTATTTATCAAAAACAGATAACCAGGATAAATATAAACAGTTTGGACAAAATTGAGGATTTTTTCTAAAATTTGTACTAAACCCCTCATTTTCATTATTATGATGCTCATTAATTAAAGGATTGATTGATTGTAAAATATTAATTTGATATTTAGATATAGAGCCACAATTTGGACATGTTTTGTTTTTAAATTCATTTTCAATCATTTTTTTAAAATCAGAAGTTGATTCAAATTTTAATCCATGACTTAAATATTTATCTGAACTATTAATATAACTCATTCTTTGTTTCCAAATTTGTTCTTTAGATTTGACAACAGTTTTTATACCTTTTTCTTTTAATTCATCACGATAATCTTTAGTAATATCTTTAGTTTTTTTAAAATCAGTTTTTTCATTTGGATATTCTTTGTTTGGAACAAATTTATTTGTCAAATTTAAATTATAGTTAATAATTTTAAATATTTGTGAAAAGTTATAAGTTCCATAAATAGCCAGATAATTTATTACAGCATTCAAATAGAAACTAATATCTTTATCGGTATTCGAAAATAAAATTACACAATCATCATATTCATTAATTAAAACATCATTAAAAAAATTTTTTTTTAATTCGATTATTAATCTAACCAAACCATTATTATTCCAAGCATTATTTGTTATATTGAATTTTATTTCATTCATTAAATATCACCTTTCAAAATTTAAAAAAAAAATAATATTTAATTAATAGAATATTTAAATAATATACTATATAAAATTTTATATTTAAATTGTGTATAAATTAATTTAAAAAATGATAACATGAGACTGAAAATAAACCTCCAAGGAAAAAAGAATATCAAAGTGCCTTTCAATTACAACCATATTGTATCTTCAATAATTTATAATAAAATTGTTGATTTAAACCTTGCAGAGGAATTGCACACTTCAAATTCATTTAAATTCTTTAATTTTTCCCAATTAAACATTCAAAATAGAAAAATAACATCAGATGGAATCATTTCAAGAAACGGAAAAATTAGTTTTTATTTGTCTTCACCTAATGACTTTTTTATAAAAAATCTTGTAAGTGGATTTGTAGAAGATTTAGAAGTCAGATTCCAAAATGAAAAACTGATTGTTGAAAATATTGAAGCATTAAGAACTCCTGATTTTAAAGAAAAATCTGAATTTAAAACCATCTCCCCGATTAACATTAGAGACGTCAATGATGAAAACAAAAGAATTGACCTCGCTCCATCAGATAAATTCTTTGAAGGAATTGAAAATAATTTAATTAAAAAATATTGTGTATTCAACAATTTGAAAAGTACTAATAAAAAAATTAAAGCTTATTCTGAAATGGCCAATGTCAAAAGAAAAAGAATCACCATACCGAAAGGCCCAAACACAACTTATCACAGGGCATATATGATGGACATTATTCTTGAAGGGGACATTGACCTGATTGAATTTGCATATGATGTCGGTCTTGGAGAAAAGAATTCAATGGGTTTTGGCATGATTAAATATATTGAACATTATTAATATTTTTTTTATAAAGTACTTTTTTAATCATTTCATACTCGTTAATTTCAAGTATTTGACAATATTGTTTTAATAATTATAATGGAATAATTTCAAACATACATAGTCTTAAAAAAAACAACATAAAAAAAATTTATTTAATTATATTTTTTATAAAAGTCTAAACTCATGATTCAAACGTTATAATTCTTTAATTCCAACATTAATTAATAAATCATAAACTAAATCTAGTTTTTTAGGTTTGGGAGGTACAAAAATAATAAAACCATCCCTTCCTCGTGTTAATAAAACTCTATAACTATTTCTTCTGTATGTATTTGCATCACTGTTCTTATCTTGATGAGGTTTAAATTTCAACCATTCCTTGCCATTCCAAAGCATGTCAATACCCCATACAATAATGGGCATGTCTAGTTCAAGACCTTGTATATTGAATTCTGTAACTGTATCTTTTAGCGCACAACAGGATTTTGAATCTGTTGATGGTGCATTAAACCACTTACCATTATCAATTTTTCGAGTAATATCTGGAGCATTATTTATTTCATATTTAAATAGTCCTCTTGCTTTTGATGATGCTATAAGACCATACTTTTTATTTGGTTCATTTTTGTATCTATTTTCACAATATGATTTTGCAGCTTCAAGTTCTCTTGTGCAGTACATATCATATCCTTCAGCTAAAATACTTTTTGAAAGATCTGCTGCATTTTCAATATCTCCATCAATAAGATAATTTATAAATCTACTTACATTACCGGATAAGTGTGAACGTAGAGAAACAGTTAAATCAAAAGATTCATTATCAATAGTATTTATTAAAAACTGATCTTTAAAAATTGCTGTTAATTTTGGAGGGCATGCAACATCCCAATTTTTATTTCCTTTATTGATTGAATTATTCCATAATATTAAACCTGAATTTTCACCAGTATGAATTTCTTGACCTTCACCAATTAATATCAATAAAACACACCATTCCAGACGTTCTTCACATAATTTAACCATAATCTCTGCTTCAGAATAATTAATGCCTTTCTTTAGCATTCTTTTATCATCCCATGCTCTTTGACCTTCATCAAAAACTATGACATTTTTATTGAAATCTAAAGCACCAGTGCTACAGAATTCATCAACAATGTTACGGATTTCTTTTGCAAATACATCACTTTTTAAAGCATCAGTTAAAACTTCTACTAATGGCCCATTTCCAGATAAATAAATTGAATTAACATCATTTACATCATAAACATATTGAAGTCCTAAATAAGTTTTACCTGCCCCCGGAACTCCAGTGACAAAAGCAATTACATGTTTTTTATTGTCTCTTGCATAAGAAGTTAAATATTTTAAATTTTCTAGTGTTTGTGGAATACATGCACTATTAACTCTGCGTAGATTTGGAAGTTCTTTTTCATCCATAATTCGTCTTGCTGCGTCAACAATTGTAGGTAATGGTTCATATTTTGAAGAAACCCATTTTTTAATATCGCATATATTTACTCCACCAGAATATATTCTATCAAGTACTCTTTGAAGCATGTCATCAGATACGCATTGAACATTATCTATTTTTTTATCTAAATTATTAGTTCCTGTTAAAACAAGGATTGGAATAACATTTTTGTCTCTTGATTCATAATGATATTCTCTTAAATCTCTTGCATATGCAGCAACTTGATCAATATCTTCTTGTTTAATTTTGTTTTTCATTTTAAATTCAAGAACTATAACATCCTCTTTAGACAGTAAAATAATATCTGGTCTTCTTCCAGATTCATAAGGTAACACATACTCAAAAATGATATTTATATTAGAATTTAAGTTTATTGCTTGCATTACTCTAAATGCATCTCTCCAAGCATGGACCTGTTCATCACTTAAATCAAGTGAATAACTTTCTAAAAAAACTGTTTGAAGTTGATTAATGAATTCTTCTTCTTTTACATTACTAAAATTAGCTATTAAATCAGCATAACAACAACGTTCAATTTTTTGTGATTTCCAAGTTCTTATTTCACTAGATTCCATTTTTCATTCCCAACTTAAATAAATTAAAAATAATTATAAAGAATTATGTTTAAACTATTATTTAATTATCTTTAAAATTGGTGTTAATATGGTAAGGTCTGGTTATGAAAAGTCAATTAGGGAATTTTTAGATGAATCAACAGATGCAATATTTGGAGAAATTGACCGTAACTCTAAATTTCAAGCAACAAAAAAACAACAAAAGAATGCGTGGATTTCTCAAATAAATATCTTAAAAGAACAATTAACATGTTTTAGTGAAGGAAATATACTATTTGAATATGATATTCCTAGAATGGGGTCTTATATTGATAATGTGCTTTTAATAAATGGTTTAATATTTGTTATAGAATTTAAAGTTGGTGAAGATAAATATAACCCCCATATTCCCCAATTAAAACGTTACGTAAAACTTTTAAAGAATTTTCATAATGAAAGTGAAGATAAACTTATAATTCCAATATTAATTGCTACAGAAGCAGAAAACTATCAAAACACAATCAGAAAAAATAATGAAAATATTTTTGATATAATTAAGGCAAATAAACATAATTTATCAGAAATTATAACTCCCATAATTAATGACTTTAAAAACGAACAAGATTTAAGTAACTGGTCCAATTCAAAATATAAACCAACACCAACAATTTTAGATGCTGCTAGAACCATATATTCAAACCATGAAACAGACATAAGTAAATTCTCTTCAGAAGAATTGTTTTTAAACGAAACAGAGCAGACAATTGACGATATAATTGATGATTCGAAAAAATTAAATAAAAAATCAATTATTTTCATAACTGGAGTTCCGGGAGCAGGTAAAACATTGATTGGGTTGAATACAGCTACTAAAAGAACTATTAATAATGATGAAAATGCAGTTCTTCTATCAGGAAATGACTCTTTAGTAGAAGTATTATGGGAAGCATTAGCTAGAGACCATTACGACAGAAATGAAGAGAATTATAAAAGAAATAAAATATCTAAACATAATGCTATAGATGATGCTAAAACAAAAGTTAAATCTTTTATTCAAAAACTACATGAATTTAGGAAGGATGCAATTAATGACGAAAGAGTGCAACATGAGCAAATTGTAATTTTCGATGAAGCTCAAAGAGCCTGGACACAAAAGCGAACAGAAAAATTCATGAAAGAAAGAGAAAGTGAGAAATATTTGGGAATGTCTGAACCAGAATTTTTAATAAGTATTATGGACCGTAGAGAAGATTGGGCGGTAATAATCTGCTTAGTTGGACAAGGGCAAGAAATCAATACGGGAGAAGCAGGAATTAATGAATGGTTTGAATCTTTAGAAAAAACATATCCTCATTGGAATGTATATGCAGCAAAAGAACATTTGAATCAAACTAAGAAATACGACAATCTAACGATAATTGACAAAGAATATTTAAATTTATATACTACAATAAGATCATTAGATGCTCCTAACCTTCCAAATTTCATTGAAGATTTGCTAAAAAATGATAAAAAAAATGAAAAAGAAAAATTAAAAGAAGTTAACGAAGAATATGCATTATACATTACACGAAATCTTAAAGACGCAAAAAAATGGATAAAACAACAAATAACAGAATATGACAATCCATCTTTAATTAGGACTGGATTATTAGCACATTCCAATGCTTTACGATTAATACCCGAAGGAATCTTTGTTAAAGCACTTAAATGCCATGACCGTGACAAATACAAACATATTGCCAATTGGTTTTTAAATGAGCCAACCGACATAAGAAGTTCAAATTATTTAGAAATCCCTGCTACACAGTTTGATATTCAAGGTTTAGAAATTGATTACTCAATAATGTGTTGGGATGCTAATTTACGATATATTAATGGAGATTTTAGATATCATAAATTTAAAGGCTCAAAATGGGAACAAATAAAGCAAGAAAATGCTCAAAACTATTTATTAAATACATATAGAGTCTTATTAACTCGAGCACGCAGAGGAATGGTAATATTTGTACCTGAAGGAGATGAGGAAGACCAAACTAGGAAAAAAGAATACTATGATGGAACATATGAATATTTAAAAAGTATTGGAATAAAAGTATTGTCTTTAGAAAATAATGAAAATATAAAATAAAAATTATTAAATTTTATAAAAAAATGGATGATAATAAAATTATCTTATGCAATTTTTAAGATAATCCTCAATGTCTTCATCTGAAAGATTAGACCAGTTTTCTTTTATCCCCTTGCGCAGGGTATTAAGATATTCCGGAAACGGCTTATTATAACGGCGAAGAATTTTATTGGTAATTGTTTTTGCTTCGATGCCGTTTATAGGTTCCAGGTCGATGATATCCTCATACCATCCATATCCCGGTTCAGGAGCGCGTCCGCTATTTTCCTCTCTGGAAACATGTTCAAACTGTTCCCTGGTTATGAGATATGCCACTCCGAGCGCCTTTCCAGGCTTGGTGACATCTAGGAATGAGACACCGCTTCCGTTCCATGAACCGGAAACGTTTCCGAAATACATGTCAAATGGTATATCAACCGCTTTGACTGCAAGAGGCAGGCTGTCATCACCGCAAGACGGATGATATCTGCTTCCTTCAAAAGATCCTCCTTTTATGTAGCAGAGGAATCTTTCCTTGAGAGTGTTGCTTCCGTAGGAAACATACCATACATAGTCCCTGTTCCATGTTGGTATTCTCCTAAGGCTTGAGACATCCCCAAGGTAAACGTAAATGAATGCAAAAATGGTTTTTCCGTTGAGAATAACCCTTTCGCATTGTTTACGGTAGAGGCTGCCTTCCCCTTCGAGCCTGTCAATGGCAGGAATGTCTGATTCCGGAACATTGTATAGCTCGCCGATAATCAAACCATCACCAGGTACGATTGCAGGATACCATCCAACATCGTAGAGGTCATAGCCTTCAATGAAAGCAGTGCCCAGAAGAGTGCTGTTTTCAAGGTAGCTGTGATTGGCCTCGCCCTTCAGGAGCGTCCCGTAAACGAAAACGTTCCTATGGGAAAAGTATTCATTTATTTCTCTGATTTCTTCCTCATAGCTTTCACCCCATGAGCCAAGAAAATCCTTTTTGGATTCCAGTTCCCTGAAATGGGTGATGATATTTCCAATAAGCTCGCTGAATTGTGGGCATAAGTCCGGATGAATGTCGAGAAATTCTCTGAGCCCTGCGCTTATGAAAATATTTAAAGCTTCAATTTGGCCTTTGAAGCCTTCATAGCCGTGTCCTCTGAGGTTTCTTGCACATGAAGCCTCAAGTCCACGTGAAAGTGCGGACTTTTCCCTTAGGGTGAAATCCTGAGGGTATGCAAGGTATGCCTTGATGAGGATTGCTGTGCAGATGTATGTTGGGATGTGGCAGAAGTCGACCCTGGCATCGCTTGGAATATTATAGGAATCAAAAAGCTTGAAGCTTCCGTCTGAGTCCTGGAAATCAAGAACCGCGTTAAGGTTCCTGTTCCAATCGATGTCATTTATGTTTGGATCTTCTGAAAGGAAATCCCTCAAATCGGAAATGATTTCAAAAAGTTCATCAAGTCTAGGTTCATTGGTTTTTTGTCTTTTAAGAATTAATCTGTTCATGGTAATGGTCTCCTAAAGTTTATTAATAAAAAAAGCTATATTATAATTTAAGCTTATTCTAAAAACTATATGGTGTTTTGTTCTTAGAACATTAAATATTGTACTTTACCAGTATATATACTTTTCGGTTATTTAAGAAAAAATGTTAACATCACTGATTCAATCGCCAATTATTTCAAGAAATCCCCTAACTGATAATCCTATTTTCTACTAATGAGACCTCTTTACAATTCCATCATAAAGTTAATATACGATTAGGATAAATTACCATCATGACAACCGAAATCACCGAAATATTAAAAGGATATAATGAGTTCAGCGAAGATCCATATGCGGACTCAATCAAGTTTTTAAGGGAATATATTGAAGTAGAACCCTCAAGCGAAGCATTTTTCGAACTTGGAAAGGCTCTATTTTTCAACGAAGACTATGATGAATCAATAGAATACCTAAAAAAGAGCAGTGACATCAGGTCTGATGCCTATATTGGACTCAACCACTACAAAAAAGAAGATTATCAAAATGCAATCATGCACTTCAAAAAATTCCTGAAGGAAAACGAAAATGAAACCATCCTTACATATCTGATGCTTTCACATGAGAAATGCTCTGACTGGCAAAATGCTTTAGCATGCGGCGAAAGGCTTCTAGAAATCAATCCAGACAACATTTCGATAAAAATCGATTTGATCGATTATCATTTCAATCTAGAACAGTACGAAAAGTCTCTGGAGTACCTGAACGAATTGAAAATGGTTGAAAAATGCAGATACAAAAGAGGGCTTGTGCTGTTCAATCTCAAAAGATACCAAGATGCCATAGATGAATTGAAAAGCCTCAAAACCGTCAAATCATATAAGCTGATAAGCAAAGCCTATGAAAAGCTTGACAAGCAAACAAAAGCTGTCAGGTATCTCTACAAGGCATATGAGATTGATGGGGGCATCGAAACGCTGTTTGAAATTTCAGATTTCCTTTTCAAAAGCAGGGAATATGAAAAATCAATTCATATCCTAAATGAGATTTTGTATACTGATCCGAAAAACGAGAGAGCCCTTGAAAAAATCGCCGAAGCATACGGCGAGCTCCATAAGTTTCATCATGCAATCAGCTACTGCGAAACCCTTTTGGAAATCAATGACAAAAACATCAAAGCATATGAGACCTTATCGAATGCCCAATTCTTTTTGGGAGACATTGAAAAGTCCGTAAAAAGCATTGAAAAGGGATTGAAAATAAATTCAAAATCCGCAGAATTGTGGAATCTGAAGGCATGGATCGATTATGCGATAAGCGATTTTGAAGCGTACGTGAGTGACTTTGAACAGATACTTAAGCTAAAGCCCAATACCGTGGAATACTATATTGTGCTGATTAGGGAATTTGCTTTTGAAAATCAACTGGATCGGGCCCGAAAATATTATGAAAGGCTTATGTTTTACAATCCCTCATTTAAAATGAGCTTTGATGAAGTGATAGGAGATATCCCTCCCAACGAATCATTGTACCCCTGCGGTTATTATTGTTGTTAATGATGAATATTGTCCTAACATTTCAAAGCCCCTTTGTAGCGCATCTTCCTCTTTAAAATCCATATGACAGTCCCCTGCCTTTTTTTGAATATTCGTCCTTTTTTATAAAACGACTGTAATTATATCATCAGAGCCCTCTTCATCATTTTCAGCTCATAGCCACCGCTTCATCCACAAATGTCTCCCCCATCAATCCAGCTTCCGCAGTTCGGACAGATTCCCCTATTTTCACCGCTAATTAATAATTAAATAATCACAAACAATACTAGCCAATTGATTTTTTATTACCCCAAATTACTGATTCAAATCAACTTAAGTCAATCAAGTCAACATCGGCAATGCATAAACAGATTCTATAGTCTCTTTTTTCTTGCTTGATGTCATAAGCCAAATTTTGCGGCGATTAAATCTGTTGTAAATATATCCTGGAAATATTAACCTTTTCAATTTCTTCTTCCATCGCATCCCGGCTCATTTTCTTCTTACTGCAATATGCCGAGTCCCATTATAAAACTGCAGATATTTGGCATAACTGACTTGGGGAATATCTTTGAGATCTGAAGCCATTGAAGTAAATGAGCAACTTGTTTTTTGACTGTTTGCAACATAACCTATTTTACTGTTATCGAGATAAACTGCAATGGCATCCTTATCATGTATGTTGTCCGGTTCCTTGACAAGCTTTAATTTCATGCCTTTTCTTAATCTTCGATGGTTAAAAAATTCTGTTTCAGCTATTGTAATCAGTTTTTCCTTTGGATAACTGTGTAATTCGAACAGTTCCTTTGCTTGTGAATCATCAAGCAATTCCGCTGAAACCAATCTGGGGAAATCGTGATTATCCGGACAATTTTTATAAAACAAAGGTTGGGCATAGGATATCTCTGGAAGATATGTAAGTTCGCTGGCATTAGACTCAAGCGAGGACTTGCCAGGTTTCAAATCATTCGAAACAAAGCCTATTTCATTATTGTCTAGATATACTGCAATGTGACCTTCATCTCGCCTAACCAATTTAAAAATAGGCAAGTGGTCGCCAAACTCAATATTGGATGCCCTGATTTTGATAAATTTCTTTCGGGCATGCCCTTTGTTGCGTTTACTTTTATCATTGCGGTCAATTTTTATTCTGATTTTTTCTTTTAAATCGTCAATTTCAATTTTTAAACGTTTTAAGCTGAATTCTTCACTTACATTGCTCTTTCTTAGACAGTTATCTATTTCATCGTTGGTTTGGTTGAGAATAACCATTGCTTGGTGCAAATTTGCATTATCGTATGACATTTCGCTGTTGATTATGTATCTGACCCTGTTTATCTTTTGGTCAGATTCATTTCTAACATGAAATGAATCATCATCATTTTGGCCATAATCATAGCCTCCACTTCCTCCGCAGCATCCGCAGATGTCTCCCTCATCAATCCAGCTTCCGCAGTTCGGACAGATTCCCATATTCATCACCACTCCATAATTTCAATCAATCCCAGTCATAATCCATAATCAAATCACCGGCAGATATCCTGTCATACCTTTTTGGCTCATCCTTCAGCCTGTGGTCTTTAAAGTCGACCTCATATCCTATTGTGCTGTACTCATCCTTGATAAAGTGGGCTACGACCTTGCATCCCGGCCTCAGCTCAAGGATGTTTGCCCTATCAGTCTCCCAATGAGCATCGTATCCCCCAGCGCATTCATGAAACTTGCGACCTGTAATGGATTCCTTCTTTCGAACCGCTGAGCGGAACCATTCCGCATCATTCAAACCGTTGAAACTGCTGCGAAAGCCGTATCTTCCTATTTCGTTTGATGAATAGTCATAGACAATGCTGTCGGTTGTTGAAAAGTACTTATTCTTTCTTATAATGGATATGTCGATGTCCCCCCCAGGATAGGGCTGGACTATATTGACCTTCGCGTCCCTAACTTTCGAAATGTCAATGCTGTTCCTTATCCCTGCAGTGATATGGTTAGGCTCCTGCAGCTTTTCAAGATTTCGGTAAAAGGCCTGTATCGAAATGTCGAGAAGCCTTACTTCAATTGGCCTTCTGGCGCCTCTTGAATATCTCATTTCATATTCTTCTTCAACCCACCTGAAGGTTGTTCCGCAATGGGGACAGTACGGATCCCCGTTCATTACAATCTCTCCGCAGTTCGGACATGTCGGCATTATTATTCCCTCCTATATTTTAAAGATTATTGGCAAATGGTCACTTAACTGTGTCCATTTAACTTCATCACCAATTTCAAATTCATTAATCCTTCCTTCTGATGCAAAAACATGATCTAAATGGTATGGCTTATCCAAATGCCTGTACATGAAAAATGTTGCCTGAGACTCTTCACCTTGCTTTTCTTCTTTCAAATAATGATAAGTATCTACAAGACCGATTTCAGACATTTTCTCAATCATTCTATAAACATTTTTAGCATGAGTACTTTTCAATCTGGCATCACAATTAAAATCTCCACACATGATTAAGTCTTCATTGAAAAATCCGCTACCCTTATGCAGTTCATAATACCTAGTAATCTCATTGGGATATTCAGCGACTTTATATTTAACATTCGGATTTGTCCAAATCCCTAAAAGGTTAAGACTATCGTTTACTCTAACTGGAATGAAATATCTAAGACCGCCATCATCCAAATCAACCAAGTCCAGTTTTATATCATCACTAGCAAAAATGCCTAATCCTTTATGAATATTCTCCCCAACCCAATGATAATTGGATGCAAATTCCTTATATTCCTCAACTTTAGATTTTGAAGGGTCTTCACATTCCTGAATGACATAAATATCAGCATTTTCCTTTATAATCTCTTTGAATACATCACTGAATTTACCATTACAGTTCCAACTAACAATTTTCATATATTTAGTATATATAATGTGACTAATATATTTTTTAACATTTTTAATGAATGATAGTTTTTAAAATAATTGGTTTGAAGTTAATGCACCATAAAATAAAGGTAAGGCATAATAATTCCTTAAATCAATCCACCAACAAGTATAAAAATAAAGTAATACATAAATATAGTTAGTTTACTGCTTTATAATCTAAATGGAGGTGACAATATGGCAGAAACAAAAGAGATTATCATTGCAATTGTAGGATACATCCTCGCAATCTTTTCCCCGATACTTGGAATAATTGTCGGTGCAATACTCTACTTCACACAAAAAGAAAATCCTTTTTACTTTAAGCATGGAAAATATATGATTATCGTTGCTGTAGCTGTGTGGGTAATAGGAATAATCCTTGTGATGGCAGGACTTGCCCCATCATTATTCTAGCTTATTGATTCAATAAGCTTTTTTTATTTTTTTTCAAATTTGTATATGACTCTAAAATCAATATTTAATTTAAATTACTTATTTTTAAGCATCTTGAATATCTCTTCACCCAATACACGGGCTCCCGCAATGACAACGGCAGTGCCGTCTACCCATTCAGCCTTGTTTTTCTCCATTTCAAGTTCCCTTTGTCTTTTAATCTCACGAGCTTCACCTGCCATTCGGGAAAGGTCATCATCACATTTTCCATCTAAAATTTCAACTATCTCGGAGTTGACCTTCAAATCGCGATTTTTGGATGTCAAAAGGGGATGGGTATTTTTATATATCACCAAAAGGTCATCGACAATAGCTTGGCTCAAACGTTTATCAGGCATCAGGTCATGGTCCTCATCAAGATCGTATTCCTGCTTAAAATATGAATCATAACATTCGAATGCTTTTTTATACTCATTGAATGCATTTGTGAACTTATTTTTTTCCATATTTCCCTGAGCCCATTTCAGATGCTTGAAGTAATCCTCTCTCAATTTTTTAATCCTGCTTTTTTTGTTTTCAATTTCAATTTCGCGTTTTCTTTTCTCAACGAGCTGGTTGTTTTTTGAAACGATACTCTCGTTTCCTGTTCTTTCAAGAATCTCTTCGCAGTCCCTAATCAAGTCATATGAAGGAGAAAGGAAATAGTGAATTTGGCTGTCGTAATGGATTCTGGAGATTAAATTAATGTCTAATTGGGTAAAAAAGTCCGCTGCAGAAGTAATCCATGTATCTAATCCATGGACCTTTCTGTAGCTGATGTAGTCTTCAGCCCGCTTCAGAGCCTTTTTATAATATTCTATTTTATCACTGTCATAATGTGCATTTCTTGCCTGTTTTAAAGAAGACATGCATAATTCCTCTTTAGTTTTAATCACATCCAATGGAGTCAGAGGTTCATATTCGTATTCATCTTCATATTCGTCGCTTTCGTCTTCATATGTGAATATGGTTCCGCAATTCGGACAGTACGGATCACCGCCTGTCACTATTTCACCGCAGCATGGACAAATCACCATATAAAACACCTCAATTAAATTAATTTTGCACCGCAATTTGAACAGAATTTACTTCCCTTTTGAACAGGAGCTCCACAATCTCCGCAGAAATTGGGTTGTGCTTCCTGAGTGTCATCAGCCAGATCGGATTTTGAAGATTCCTTTTTTTCACTGAACAATTCGGCTTTTTTAATTTCAAATTCCTCTTTAGTGAGCAGTCCCTTTTCATATAACTCAGCATATTTAAGAAGAATGTCTGATTCATTATTATCATCTTCAACAATATGGTCCTCAATAATGGATTTGGATGCTTCGGCATATGATGATGCAATTCTATATATTAAGCTTTTTCCGGATTTGGTAACTAAGGTCACTATTGTATAAACAAATCCCTTCTCCCCCAAATAAACCCTCTTTATATCATCATACAGTAATACAGAACCTGTTGACTTAACGCTGATTCTGTCATCATAAAACAATAATTCTGTCGGTGCCCATGAAGTGTTGCCCTCATTCAGAGCTCCCAATAATGCTCCTGTTTTTCCAAGTACCGCTGACCCAATGACAATATCTCCGACACCGCTGCTTTTGTAAGGTATTGAAACAGGATATTTGCCCTTTTTTAAGATTTCATGCTTTTTCTTTTCAATTTCCCTTGCCTCTTTTTGCGGTGTTTTTCTTAATCCCATATAATCACTCATCCTGATTCTTTTTTATTAGTTCTTTAAGTTCAACAATCTCCTGCTTCAACTCTTCATTCTGCCTGTGAGTTGCTTCAAGTTCTTTCTTGATATTAGACAGATCCTCATTTATCGGTTTAACATTTTCCTCGATAATGCTTTCAATGCCGTTTTCCTCCTCGTTCAATAAACGGTCAGTTAAATATGATGAGATTGCTGCAGTAATGGTTGAGAATATAAATATCCCAACAATAATCAGAATTATTGTTATTAACTTTTCATTGTATGTGGTTGGAGTCACATCCCCATATCCGACTGTGGTCAATGTCACGATTACAAAATAAAAGTCGTCAAACAAACCGTAGCTTGGACCAAAGAGATACAGCAGCAATGTAAAGAATATCACTGTAAACACGACTCCTCCCAAAATCTTATCCAGATTTGACTTTTGGAGGAATTTGTTTAAGCCGTGGAAAAATCTGTTGAACAATGCAACTACACGCAACAGTTTTAAAAGTCTCAAATATCTTAAAAGACTGACTTGGGGGATGATTGCCGGAAGCAGCACATCAAATGGAATTGATGCAATCAAATCTATCCAATTGCTTCTCTGCTTCAGGAATACTGATTTGGGTTTGGAAATATAAAAAGTAATGCTCCATTCAATAAGAAGGATAATACATACAATGAAATCGAATATTTGAATTGAAAGTGCAATATCTTTCGGAAGCTCAAATAACATGGCTACGGAAATCAGGACAATATCGATTACGATTAGAACATGCAAAGCAACCCATATTGCATAACGTTTATTAACTTCTCTTCCAAAAATATTCAAGATTTCACCTTATTTGATTATAATTTAGATACTAATTAATAATAAAATTTACTAAAGATTTTTAAATGCATAAATCCATAGATATAATCATGAAACTTAATTTAAAAAGAGCTTCAATAATAATCCTTTTAATATTAATCGTGCTGACAACAGTCAGTGCTGTTTCAGCTTCAATGGAAATCAAGGGTGCCAGCTTTTCAACCGGCAGCGAATTGGAGGACAAGACCTATGCTACAATCTATGTCACTTCAAAATACGCCGGCGACGCTGCAATCGTCCAAATCTATTATTCACGTGACGGATCCCTTCTAAACAATGGGAATATGGTTCCGATAACTGTTGACAGCCAAGGTTACATTGATGTTTCAAGCGCTGATGCTTATTCCTTATTCCCGGACAAGGCTGAAGTGAACTTGTATGACTCAAACAGTAAACTGCTCGATACAGAAACATTCTACCTCTCACCGAGCACTGGACTGCAGACATTCGGTTCAGGAGACTTCGGGTCAAGCTCAACATCATCCAGCTATAGTGATGCCTACAGCAGCTACAGCTCAAGCTCATATTCCTCAGGCAGCGATTCATATGGAAGCTACATCGGAAACTCAAATTCACATAAGTTCCATTCATCAGGTTGCGGTGATGTAAATAAGATGAAAGATTCGAATAAAGTCTATTTCTCAAGCCGTGATGAAGCAATAAACAGTGGATATTCCCCTTGCGGGCATTGCCATCCTTAATGAATCAAATCTATTTTTTATCTTTTTTATCTGTTTAACAATTAAAAAAAAATAATAAAAGCTTAAATTAAGCTTTTATTTGAGCACCATTGCTTAAGGTGAGATATTGACCATTTTCCAAAGTGATGAATTTATTATTCTCAAAATTATCGTTTGTGACAATATCTTCTATTTGATGTCTGCTGTTGGAAGCTACTTCAATATATGCTAAGCCTTTTGTTGCCTCAACATTATATTCCCCTGCAGGAATATCAGATCCTACTTTGTACATGCCTTCCTTATAATATCCGTTTTCAGGTCCTCTGTCTGGTGCTTTATCTAATTCATATAACTCTCCGCCGCTGATTTTCAAATATTCACCGTCTTCTACAGTAATATATTCTCCACCGGCAGTGTTTAAATTATAAATGATGCTGTTTAAATCCCCTGATGAATCAGATGAAACTTCTACATACAAATTATATGAATTACATTTTACGTAGTACTCACCTGCGGGAATATCAGTACCTACTTTATAATGACCGTCCCCTTTCAGTGCACTTCCACTATCAAATAGACCTGCACTAACACAGCTCATTCCAATCACGACGACAGTCATGATTATTAGTATTTTTAAAAGATTTTTATATTCCATATTAAAACCTCAATATTTTATATAATAATATTTTAAATGATTACATTAATATACTTAACTTAGTAACAAAATGTTAATAAATAAACTTATTTAAACATAAGACATTAGTATAACATGAAAAAAATAAATGCTTTTTTATATATTGATTTAAAAAATATTCCCAAAATTAAAAAAAAAATCAGATTAAAATAATATTAATCTGATCCTGGATTATCATTTTGATAATCAGAAGAAGCGTCTACAGGTTGTGAATAGCTTGAATCATCATAATTTTGATCCATCTGATACCAATAGCTTTCACCACTGCCTTCATCATACATTCTTTTATATTGATGGCCATCTTCAGTCTTTACCGGTTGGTCATGCATATATGCCCAAGTACCATCACCCTGCTGAGACTGGTCCCATTTTTTAACGTAATCGTCCGAACCGTATTCAGGGCCACTTTCAGAACTAGATGAATAAGATGAACTTTCAGATTCCTGAGTACTATTCAAAAGTGTTGTATTTGTAGAATTAAGTGAAGAAGAGTTTGTGGAATTGGTAGAATTGGTTACATTTGCATTGGTATGATTATTGTTTGCAGTGAAAAATAAAGCCCCTGCAATAACAATTCCAATAATGATGACAATTAAAACTCCAATTATTATATTATTTCTTTCCATGAAAATCACTTTTAATAATCTACATAATAAGTTTCGCCACCCATTTCAACAGTACCATGAAGATTACCGTTACTGTCCATATATGAATCAATCTGATAGTCCCCATATTCAGTATGTCCAGTTTCATGGGCTTCTATGCTTCCATCATCATATATGGTTCCATGAGTATCACTGGATCCATATTCCCCTTCATAGTGAGATTCTACGTTTCTGCCATCTGAAGAAGAAGTAAAACTGTCCCCATTTGATGAAGTTGAAGAATAGCTATTTCCTGAAGAACTAGATGAACTAGAGGAACTTGAAGAGGAACCTGAATTGCTTACACTCTGGGTTGATGTATTTAAACTTGGACTGGATGTGTCCAGACTTGAAGATGAGCTATGATATGAACTGGTATCATGAGGAGTGAATGCTCCAAATATCCCAACAATTGCAATCAACAGGATTACTGCTGCTACAATTCCTGTTCCAATTTTTTTGTTTGAATCAAATCCTTTCCAGTCTTCCAAAAGGTTTGGATTTGCATCACCATTTGCACGTTTAACTTCATTATATGTTTCATACAAACCGTATACCCAGATTATTATTCCAATGACAGAGCATATTGGTATTCCAAGACCTAAAAAGTTAAATATCAAACCAACAACAAAAAGTACAATTCCCTTTTTCATATTTCCCGCATAGGCTATTCCCAAACCAGTCAGGATAAACGAAATCAGCAATGCAAGAATCATGTTTTTTTCGCTTTTTGCTGATTTTACAATCTTATTTTCTACCTTACTTCCACAGCTTGAGCAAAATGTTGCCCCTTCTGGGATTTCGGCACCACAATTTTCGCAAAACATATATGATAATCTAACTTATAAAATATTTATAAATTGTGATAAAAAGCAGTTAAAAAACTGCAAAAGAATATAAATCTAATTTAAAAAGTAAAAGATGATGGTTATAGAAGAGTGAAAACCTTCTATTTGATTACAGCAGCGATAGTTTCTTGGTCAGGTGCGTTGATTTCAACCAATTTGCCGTCTTTGACATATTGGAATGTTGGAGTGCCGTCTCCGTATTTGTCGTCAAATGCTCTTCCCTGGATTTGTGAAATGGTTTCGTTGTGGGTACCTTCAAGGGAATCGTCAACACCGGTGAATACTGTGTTTGCGTCATCAAAGTAGAATACTTTAACGAATAACTCCTTATCGCCGTTCAAGAATCCGCAACATGAGTATTTTGCACCTCCTATGTCGTTGGCAGGTTCGCCAACTTTTTGTGCGCTTTCATTTTCTTTATATCCGTCAGGAATTGTGAATTTAAGTCCCTGCATGGTCAACTTATTGTTTTCAAGACTGATAGCTCCGCCGTCGGAATTGCTGCTTTCACTGGAAGACAAGTTAAAGCTCCAGCTGTCATCTGCATTTACTGCACTTACGCAGACGCAAAGCGCAAGCAATACTGAAAATATTACTAAAATTCTTTTCATGATTTTAACCTCCAATATGAATTTTTTTAATTTAAATAAAAAATATATTTTACTATTTTTCTCGGAGACATTATAACAAAATATGCACAACTTTATATGCAAGTTCTGCAATTCTTAATATGGAGAGCGAATCTCAACGATTTTTTACCAACTTAAATTCATTCGGGAGGTGAGCGCCAAAAAGATTCCAAGACCTGCCAAAACCAACCTGACATTCGAACTCTTATTATTATGGTGATAACATGACAATAATTAAACAACGTGAAATTGAATGCGAGATGTGCCACGGCACATCTATCCACCGCGTGCTTTCAAGCACAAACTCCAGCGGATACTCCGATTTGGACACAAGGCCTAATGGAATGGCCAGAACAGTGATATTCCTATTGGTTATGGAATGCCCCCACTGCGGATATGTGGGCTTCCATCTGAAATGCGAAGGGGATTTGCCAATGGATTTTCTCAAAAGCGAGGAGTACAGAACCTGCAGCGGAATAGATTTCAAATCAAAAACCGCCCAAATGTTCTACAGGAAATATCTCATATCCGCCCAATTGGACAATCTGAAAATTGCAATGCATGATCTCCTGCGCTGCGCATGGGCATGCGATGACAAGAAAGACAATTACAATGCGGCATTGATTCGAAAAATCGCAGCAGACCTTGCAAGGATTCTTATAGAAAGGGATGATGATGAAAGGGATGACATCATCCTAATAAGGGCAGACCTTCTGAGAAGAAGCAGGGAGTTTGAAAAACTGATTAGCGAATATGATGGAATTTCCCTGGATGATGAAGTTAAAAACAAAACCCTCACTTTCCAAATCGAAAGGGCACGAAAGGGCGATGATTTGTGCTACACATATCATGATGTTATTGGTGGTGATGAATATCTTTTCGGATGAATGAATGAGTTTTCATTTGAAAAAATATTTTTACAATGACCTTTAAACTATTATCATGAAATTTTCAGGATTCATGAATGTCTACCAGCTGGATGACAAAAGCTGGGAGTACCAGTTCGGGGAAAGGTCACTTAAGGCAAATACATTAAAGGAGCTTGAGCTTCTGGTGAATCTCTACGGGCTCAAATGGAACATACTTGATGAGGATTTGGCCAAAAAGTCAGTTGAAGCCGACAAGAACAACGTGACAGGATTTCTAAACGTATATAGAAACGGCGACTACTGGTGCTACAGAGGAACTGATCTAAAGTCACATTCCTTAGAAGTCTTAAGAAAAAAGGCATTAAAAGAAAATCTTGAGTGGAGGGAAACCGACAAGGAGCTTGCCTACAAGAACATGAAGCTTGACTCAAGGAAGTTCAAAAGCTACTGAACTAGCTTAAGGATTGAATCAACCTCACCTGTTGCCAGACCAAGATTTGAAATGGCAGTCCTTTTGCCATCCAATATTTTCACATACATTTCATCACACCTGAAATGGTTTTTTAAAAGGAAGTCATAGCATTCAACGGCCTTTTTATATTCGCCAATGTCATTCAGGATTTCTGCCTTTACAAGAATCTGTTTTTTTGAAATATTCAAATCATGAAAAAAGCATTCGCTTATGGCAAGTCCTAACCTGTGTTCACACACTCCCTTGCCGAAGCATGCATAGTCATTGTTTAATGCATTCAACGATTCATTAAAACACACAAGTGCACTTTCAAACTCATTTAATTTAACAAGTGTTGTAGCTTTTTTGTTAAGCAGCCTGAAAAGTATTTTATTTTTGAACTTAGATGTATTGGCCAGTGCCTTTTCATAGCTTTCAAGCGCCTTTGCCCACTCACCCCTTGAGAAGTGCTCGTCTCCCGCATAAATGCTTGCCTTGATTTTTGGAAAATTGTCCCTTTCATGAGATGATTCGGTCAAAAGGAGTTTATGATAATCCATATCACCTTTAAAACCTGCCTTGACGGCCTTTTTGTAGTGTCTTAGTGCCTTAACAAAGTGCTTTTGGCAAAAAAGAGAGTGGGATTTGTAAACTAATGCATCGACATATTGGGTATCGTAAAAGAGAACCTCATCAAAGCGCTTGATTGAAGCTGCATATTTTTCTGATTTAAAAAGCGAAACACCTTCATCCAGGACGTTTTTAATTTCAATTTCCTTTAAGAGATGCTCCTTTGGAAAGGCCCTGTTTATGTTTCCAGCCCTGATTCTTTCAACAAACGAATCATCAATAGCCATCCATCCTGTTGAATAGTCACCTATCCGGAATTTGATTTCGTTATCTGAAATTTCATACTCCAATCCGCGAGCAAAGTTAAAATCAGTCATTAATATTAATTCTAAAAACGGTCAAATAAAAATATTATCATTTTAAAAAAAAAGGTTTTGCTTTGAATGCTAAAACATCCAAAGCACATTTCTTGCAAGGGTTTCATCGAATACATACCAGATCCTGTTTTCGGCAAGGACCTGACTTTTAAGGCATTCAACGGAATCGGCTTCAATCACATGGCCGAATTCCTCATAGCAAAGCCTTTCTCCATCGACGCGAACCCTGAAAATTCCTGTGGAGTTTTCGAAGTAGTTCACCTTAAGCTCCATTGAAAGAAGCTCCTCAAAAAAGCAAAGGATTCCCCTAAGCTCCACATTCCTTACATATGACAGGTCAAGTATGCCATAATCAATTTCTTCAAGTGTTTCTGCACATAAAAATTCAACTATCTCTCCTGAATATCTAACCAAATCAAACTCCATTTAAACCTCAAATAAATCGGATGAATTATAATCCATCACTGAAAATCATTTTCTCCATGATTGAAATGACACGCCTGTTCAGTGGATTTTCCAAAGACAGGAACTCCTCATTTGCCTTATCAGATCCGAACTCGGCAAAGTAGGGTGTCTGGGCACATCCCCCCTCAACGGTTGTGCCGAAAGTGACCGTGCCATTTTGAACCTTTACTCCGAAATCGGCAAACTCGAATTCGAGAATCCTATCTCTTTCATCTGTTGTGAATGTCTCTTTGGACTTGCCATATTCCAAATCGAAAACGGCTCCATTTTCACCTGAATCGATTCTGCAGGCAAATACCAACCTGATGTAGATTCCGTTTTCCGCTGCCTTTCTTTCAAGGTATTCAAAAAATTCATCATTCATATCTTCGAATGCATATTTTTCATCGCTTTCACCGGCATAGGTCGGCATGATACCGTTTTGAGTGAGCTCATCCACATAGAAATGAAATTCTTCCCTTCCGACTACAGAGTTTTCAACAGTCCTTTTTATATCTACGTTTATTTTTCTTGTAATCTGCATGGTAAATTCTCCAAAATAGTGATGATTGGATTAATTAAGTTTATGAGAATTAAAGTAGCTGTTTAAGAGGATATATGTTAAAGGCGAAATGAATAAAGGAGTTAAACAAATGAATGAACAAAGAACTTTAAACAGCTACTTGTCAAAATGAAATCGTTTCTAGCATGAGCTAGAACATAAGTCTAAAAGAACACTGCACTCCATGAGCAGCGGATTTGTACAAATTGCATCATTACTATCAACTCCTTAAGGATAGTGAGTTCGTACAGAGTCAAATTACAATTTTGCGATATAATGGTGTGGTCTGATTATATCAATTTTTACTAGTGCATAATTAAATGGGTCGGCTTCGTATATAAAGTTTTTCTTTTAGAATCAATTCTGCAAAATGATATGAACTTTGTAAATTAAAAAAAAATCTTGGGTCTTTTCCTACGTAAAAAATTGTCTAATTCTTAAAAAAATAAAAAAAGAATAACTAGATATTAAATCTAGTTACGTGTTTTAATTTTTATTATCCTTGTTCTTTTCTTGACCAACAGCTTGCGAATATGACTAAAAGAGCGAATAAAAGATATGCTACAGGATTACCAGTTTCTTTCAGGGTCGCTTGAGTATGAGCCGGTGCATGTTCTGTATGGTTTGTAACGTTTTCGGTTTCATTGTTTGGAATGTCCTTGACTATGCAGGTAGCATTGTCATGATTGTTGTCCAAATCAGTTTCGTTTTCATTGCATGTTACATTAGCATTATTGGTTATCTCGCCTGTTGCAAGAATGAGACATAATATGTCCAGTCTGACAGACTCGCCAATTGCCAAATCACCAATATTCCATTTACCGGTTGATGCATCGTATGAACCTTTGGAAGCTGTGTAGCTCATGTACTTGACAGCTGCAGGAAGCTTGTCTAATGCGACAACGCCTGTTGCTGGGCTAGGTCCATGGTTTACAACCTCAATAATCCAGTGCATTCTGTCTCCTTTACTGTACTCCTTCTTGTCTGATGATTTTTTGATTTCCAAATCACAGATAGAAATGGCTTCAGTAGTGTTGTTCGCCTTATCGTTGGATTTGTTGGAATCCGGAGTGGTAGTTGAAACTTCTACAGGATTTGTAATGTTTCCAACCCTCAATACTTTTGTTACGATTTTGAGAGTTACGCTTTCACCATTGTTAAGTTTGCCTATTGTCCAGATGTTTGTTGCCTTGTTGAATTTTCCTTTGGTTGCCTCATATCTGATGAATTCTAAGGAATCAGGAAGATCCTCAAACACTTTAACGTTCAATGCAGGACTAGGGCCGTGGTTTGTTACCCTGATTGTCCATGTCAACTCTTCGCCGACGAAGGATTTTTTGGAACTGACCAGTTTGATGATTTCTAAATCACAAATTGGTATCGCTTCGGTTGTGTTGTTTGCCTTGTTGTTGGACAGGTTTGAGTCCGGTGTTGTAGAATTGACTGTTACTACGTTTGTAAAGTTGCCGCTAGTTAAGACTTTTGTTACCAAAACAAGAGAAACAGGAGTATCGATGTCCAAGTTTCCAATCTCCCAAATCCTGGTTTTTTCGTCAAAACTACCCGCTGACGGATCTGAACTGATTATGGACAATCCTTTTGGCAGGATGTCCCTTACGACAGTATCCTCAGCAGTTGATGGGCCTTTATTAACGACTACAATAGTCCATTCTACGCTTTCATTAACATAAACACGTGAAAGGTTTACCAATTTGATGATCTGCAAATCACAAATCGGATTTACAACAGTAGTGTTGTTTGATGACTTGTTTTCTGTTTGGTTTGAAGTTGCATTTACGCTGTTTAGGAGAGTGCCGTTTCTCAAAGCGGTGAATACCACTGTGAAGCTTGCATTATCTCCAACGCCTAAAGTACCTTCATATGCGAAAACATAATCTCCAGTCTGTTTCCATCTGTTAGTTGAATCAATGAAATATTCATAGTTCAAATCTTCGCCTTCAAAGATTTCTGTGACAGTGACGTTTGTCAAGTTGCATTCTCCAGTGTTGGTGACAACAATCAGGAAGCGAACTTTATCGTTGATGAATACCACTTTGTCTAAAGTGACTTTCGCAACTGTCATGTTTCGTATGTATAGGGTATGATTGTTTGTGACTGTGAAGTTGTAGGCTGTATCGTTTGTGATTGTTACATTGTAACCTGCAACAGGCACTTCACGAACAGTATAATTAATCAAAGTACCATTGTGAGTGTACACATATAATCCGGTAAATGAAGCAAACCAGCCGTTATCGGCAGATAATGTAGCCTCATCGATTTTAGTACCATTATCAAGCAGTTCAACAACTACACTAGGAGGTCTGATGCCGTCAAAATCATCAGCATCTTCCCAGACTTTAGTAACATTAACCTCAGTCAATACAGGAATGTGACTGTTTGTAACAGTGTAATTGCCTGCTGTACTGTTGGTTATTGTAGTGTTATAGCCTTCAACAGGAACTTCACGTATAGTGTAATTAATCAATGAACCGTTGTGCGCATATACGTATAAATCAGTAAATGAAACGAACCAATTGTTATTAGCTGTTAAGGTAGCTTCTTTGATTTTAGTACCGTTAGCAAGCAACTCTACAACAACGCTTACAGGTCTAATACCATCACGATTATTGTCGTCTTCCCAAACCTTAGTAACGTTTACTACAGTTAAAGCAGGAATGTGACTGTTTGTAATTGTGTAATTGCCGGCAGTGTTATTGGTTATTGTAGTGTTATAGCCTTCAACAGGAACTTCACGAACTGTATAATTGATTTTTGAACCGTTGTGAGCGTATACGTATAAATCGTTAAATGAAGCAAACCAGCCGTTACCAGCATTTAAGGTAGCCTCATCGACTTTAGTACCGTTAGCAAGCAATTCAACAACAACGCTGCCAGGTCTAATACCATCACGATTATTGTCATCTTCCCAAACCTTAGTAACGTTTACTACAGTTAAAGCCGGGATATGACTGTTAGTGACTGTGTAATTACCAGCAGTACTGTTAGTTATTGTAGTATTATAACCTTCTACAGGAACTTCACGAACAGTATAATTGATTTTTGAACCGTTGTGAGCGTATACGTATAAATCGTTAAATGAAGCAAACCAGCCGTTACCAGCATTTAAGGTAGCCTCATCGACTTTAGTACCGTTAGCAAGCAATTCAACAACAACGCTGCCAGGTCTAATACCATCACGATTATTGTCATCTTCCCAAACCTTAGTAACATTTACAGAAGTAACCAAAGGAATGTGACTGTTTGTAACAGTATAATTACCTGCAGTATTATTGGTTATAGTAGTGTTATAACCTTCAACAGGAACTTCACGAACAGTATAATTAATTAAAGTACCATTGTGAGCGTACACATAAAGACCAGTAAATGAAGCAAACCAGCCGTTACCAGCATTTAAGGTAGCCTCATCGACTTTAGTACCGTTAGCAAGCAA
>NZ_CAMVPN010000026.1 GCF_947169325.1 uncultured Methanobrevibacter sp.
CTTTCCATTTGAGTTTTAAAAAGGAGGTTCATTATTTTAAAATTATGTCTTTGAAGTTGAATGGATAAAAATGAATGAAAAATGGAAATATTATACACACAATTATGTGCAATTCCCAATAGTATTGTAACCAATGCAATTTACGATACCAAAGATGAAAAAACTGTTGAAAAATTTTTAAAAGAATAAACGGCAAATTAAAATAAAAAATCAATCACTACATTATTTAGATAGCAAAAACATCAATTTGTATTTTTCTTGTTAAATTTTAAATAAACAATGAAAAATTTGAATAATGCCCCCAACAATAAAAATGATAAAAGAGTTATTTGATTTAGATAATATAATGAGTCGAAAAAGAATTATAATCTTTAATTTTTCGTAAAGAAGAATTTTATCCGGCAATAAATGAAATAATTAGAAAATCAATTTCATCTATATAAAATCTCCATTCATAACTAAAAGACAAACGAATTAAAAAAAAACAAGTAACAAAATTGAAAATACATTCCAAAAACAATAACAAAATCTAGAAAAATCATTTAAAACCAAAAAAATAAGTTTAAAAAGGAATATAGAGTAGAGGCCTCATTTGTAACTACAATCGAAAAAAGGATTTTAAAAAACAACAACGATTTTGAAAGATTCAGAAACACTTAATAAAATAAAATTTAAATAATAACGAATACATATAAAATCCATAAATTAAAAAATATAAGTGATAAAATGGAATCTATTAAATCACCAAATGATATAAAAAAACTAAATAAAAACGAAATAATTGGAAATCCCCAAATAGTCAACTCATCAATTAATTTTCATGGCGAAAACAACATATTATACTGTGAAGGAAATGTTAAATTATCTGGAGCCCAAATTCATTTTAAAGGAGATAATTCATTAATTTATTTATCTTCTTCAATGAACAACCAGTATCCCCTAGATTTATATGTTTATAACAGATGTACAGTTTTTTTTGGACGCGATAATTACATGAGTTATCCAATTCACATTAATGTTCAGGAAAATCAAAATGTCTTTGTTGGAAGTGATTGCAGCATTGGGAGTGGTGTTAACATTAGAACATCTGATGCCCATCCAATGTATAGTGCTAAAACTAAACAAAGAGTAAATTTTCCTAAAAGTGTTTATATCGGAGATCATGTATGGGTTGGACACTTAGCATATATTTCTAAAGGCGCACACTTAGGTTCCGGATCTATTGTAGATAACTATGCATTTGTTCCATCTAATGCAAGAGTTTCATCCAACACTTTAAACATTGGAAATCCCATACAAATTAATCAGAAAGATGTTTTCTTTACTAAAGAATTTATAAGCAAATACACTGCAGATGATACATTAAATTCCAAAGATTATAAAAGCAACATCTATGAATATGAATTTGTTAACAAAGAAACCCTTGACATCAATCGAATTGATAACATTATTAAAGGTTTAAGTATTGATGATAGACTTGATTTTATACAAAAATTATTTGTTAGAAATAAACGTAAAAACAGATTTTTTATCAAATAATTCTTTTTTCTTTTTTCTTAATTTTACTTACAGTTATATATAGTATTTTTAACATAATAAAAATTATTAAAAATATTTTAGGTGTAAAAAATGAAGTTAAATATTAAATTTATTTCATTATTATTAGTTTTCTGTTTGATTTCTATTTCTGCAGTTGCGGGTGCAGATGATAATCAAACGATTAATGATATTGAAATCCTAACAGAATCTGACCAAACTACGGATTCCTTAAACTTTGTAGATTTAAACAGTAAAATCACTTCCACTGAAGAAGGAAGTTCCGTTAGTTTAGATTCAGATTATACATACAATGATGATTTTAATGTATATGGAGTGAAAATTGATAAAAGCATAACCGTTGATGGATGCGGACATAAAATAGATGCTAAAGAAAGTGTAAGGGTCTTTCAAATTTATGCGGATAATGTTGTATTAAAAAATATCAATTTTGTTAACGGATTTTTCTCAACTACCGGAGGTGCAATTAGATGCGATGCCAATAATCTTGTAATTGAGAATTGTACTTTTGTAAACAACCACGTAGACACTGCAAATGGTGGTGCAATTTACATTCATGGCTCAAACTCAAAAATTACCAACTCCCAATTCACAGACAACTTCGCAGACAATGGTAGCGGAGGGGCAATACGTGTTGATGGAAGTGGAACCCTAATTGAAAATAACATTTTCAAAAACAATAAGGCAAACTCCAAAAACAACAAGCAAGTTGGTGGAGGCGCAGTCTGTTTGAACGGCACCGGTGCAAACACCATCAAGAATAACCAATTTTTAAACAATTATGCTGGCCGTGACGGTGGAGCAATTGATTTGGAGCTTGGAATCGGAAATATTGTAGAGAAAAACACATTCACAGATAACTCCGCTCAAATCGGTGGTGCAATCAGCGGTTATGGAGGAGAATTCCACTTTATAGCCAACACATTTACTAAAAACAAGGCAACCGTTGGGGGAGCAGTGAGACTGAACAGTACATTATCCTCAAAAGCATATGAAATTAGCCAAAATACGTTCACCGATAACCAGGCAAACCAAATGGGCGGAGCATTATATCTTGTTGGAAATAATCCTAAAGTAACCAATAATAAGTTCAGTTCAAATATTGCTTCAACTGGCAGTGGTGGTGCTTTAAACATCCACAAAAGTAATAATGCATACGTTGCAGGTAATGATTTTAAAAACAACAAAGCAAACAAGGAAAATGGTGGAGCAATTTGCGTTTCAGGAAGCAACGCAAAAATAGCTTCAAACAATTTCACCAAATCATATTCCGGCAAAGTTGGAGGTGCAATATATGTTGATGGTGCTTCCGCTACAATCGACAGCAATAACTTTGTTGAAAACCAGGCTGGAGACTCTTCAGGTGCCTTAAGATTAAACAGTAAATCCGCAAAAGTAACAAACAACAACTTCAACAAAAACACAGCAGGAGCAAGCGGAGGAGCATCATACATTACAGGAAATGGAGTTACTGTTTCAAACAATGAATTTACATCAAACAAAGCTGGCAAAAACCAGGTTGCAGCCGCTTTAAGAATTGATGGAGACACTGCAACAATATCTTCAAACAATTTCAATGATCACTCCGCAGCAAATGGTGCTTCAATTTATTTATCCGGTAAAAGCCCAACAATTACAGGAAACACAATCAAAAATTCCATAGCTTCAAGCAGTGGAGGAGCAATCTTTTTAGATGGTGCGAACTCAGCAGTCATCTCTAAAAACACCTTTGAGAAAAACAGTGCTGAGTCATCTGGTGCAATACATCTTAGAAACTCCAATTCAGCAACTGTTTCAAACAACAAATTCACATCCAATAAAGCAAGCAAAAATGGAGGATGCATGTTTATCATGTGTGAAAAAACCACAGTTTCAGGAAATACATTCACTTCCAACAATGCTGATGTCGGAGGCGCCCTAAGAGTGGATGGAACCGGAGTTAGCGTGACCAGCAATACTTTTTCCAAAAATACAGGAAAGTTAGGTTCAACCATTTATATTGGAGGTAAAAACAACAAGTTCACTAAAAACACTGTTGATACTGCTCAAAGCACTGCTTTGAAAAATTATGGAACCTCTACAACAATCAGTGGAAATACATTTGGCAAAAAGGTTAGCAAATTAACTCCAAAATTGACTGCACCAAACAAATCATACAAAGTTAAAGCAACCAAAAAATTAACTGCTACTTTAAAATCAAATGCAAATAAAGTTCTTAAAAGCAAAAAAATCACTTTCAAAGTGAACGGCAAAACATACTCTGCAAAAACCAATACCAAAGGAATAGCAACAGTTACAGTAAAAATAACAAAAAAAGGAACATATAAAGTAACAGTCAAATATGCTGGAGACAATACCTACAAATCCATCACAAAAACAATAAAATTAACAGTTAAGTAGATTCCAAATCTACTTTTCTTTTCTTATTTTAAATACCTGTTTAATTAATTAAACAATGAATTTTCCATAGTTTAATTCCCATGGACAATTACAATTAATAATGCTCTTTTTATGTAAACTACTAGGTTCTAATAACAATATTATTTCTATTTTCCAAAAATCAAATAAATATGATTATATGCCATTAAAACATAAAATTAATCATAAAATCTATTTTGGGGAAAAATTTATGAAATTAAATATAAAGTTTGTTTCATTATTATTGATTTTATTTTTAATTTCAATGGCGGTTGTCTCAGCAAATGAAGACAACAACCAGACGCTAAAAATTGATGATAATGAAATATTAAGTGAAGATATAGCTACAGATACTATTCTTGAAGTAGATGATAATGATTTGACATTTACTGATTTAAATAGGAAAATCAGCGTAGCCGAAGAAGGAGACACCGTTACGTTAGATTCCAATTATTACCGTGACGACAACTTTAACATTTACGGAGTATACATTACTAAGACATTAACAATAGATGGAAAGGGAATGACCCTTGACGGTAGAAATTCAGGAAGAATATTCCAGATTACAGCAGACAACGTCGTTTTGAAAAATCTTGTTTTTACAAATGGATACCACAACACCACTGGCGGAGCCGTGATGTGTAACGGATCCAATTTACATGTTGAAAACTGCATATTTATAAACAATACCTGTGAATTCTTCCACGGAGGCGCATTGTGTATCTACAACAATGGAAGCAGTATTATTAACTCCCAATTTATAAATAACTACGTTGGAGGTAGTGGGGGAGCAATCCGTGTAAACGGAAGTGGAACTTTAGTTGAAAACAACCTTTTTGAAAGCAATGAATGTGCATATGTAGGGGGCAGAGAAGATTCCGGTGGAGGAGCCGTATGTCTTTTGGGCGATAAAGGAAATATTGTGAGATACAACAGATTTATCAACAATAAGGCAGGACGTGACGGTGGAGCACTGGATTTGGAGCTAGGATTGAACAACCTTGTTGAGAACAATACCTTTGAAAACAATCATGCAGACATTGGTGGGGCGATAGGTATCTATGCCGGAGAATTTATTTTCAAAGACAACATCTTTTACAACAATTCCGCCAACATTGGTGGAGCGATAAGGGTCGCAAGTCCTGAAAATATAAACTACGGAAAAATGATTAACAACACATTTACCGAAAACCATGCAAGTGAAACCGCTGGAGCATTATATATTGTAGGTGAAGGAGTTAATCTCACTCAAAACAAATTTACGAATAATTCAGCATCCCTTTTAGGAGGAGGAACAATTAACCTGCACAACAGTAACCATTCATACATTTCAAAAAATGTAATTACAAACAGTAGAACCGCAGAATCAGGCGGTGCGATTGTAATCAGTGGTACTGACTCCAAAATTATTTTAAATAACATCACCAACTGTGTTGCAGGCGCCAGTGGTGGAGGAATTTATGTTCTGGGAGACAACGTTTATGTTGAAGGAAATATATTTGAAAACAACTTTGCAACCAACTCTTCCGGAGGATTGCAGCTGAACGGCAGTGACAATTCCATTGTTCTCAACAATAGATTTATTCAAAATATTGCCGATAACAGTGCAGGAGCAAGTTATTTGATTGGAAACAACATTACAGTGACAAATAACATTTTTGCAAGCAACAAGGCAAGAAATGAATCTGTTGCAGGTGCATTAAGAATTGATGGACATCAAATTGAGATAACTGAAAACGATTTCAATGATCATGCCGCAGACATTGGTGGCAGTGTCTATGTAAACGGTGAAGATGTCAAAATAATCTCAAATAACATCAAAAATTCAATTGCAACATCCGTAGGTGGTGGAATTTATCTTATTAGCAACAATACTTTAATTAAAGACAATTGTTTTGAAAACAACATTGCAGGAGAATCTTCAGGAGCAATACAAATCAATGCTAACAAAGTCAACATGACAAACAACCAATTCACACAAAATACCGCTGGAACAAGTGCAGGCGCAACATTCATCATTGGAAACAACATCAATGTCGAAAACAACAAGTTTAACTCAAACAAAGCTGGCCAAAACGATGTTGCCGGAGCATTAAGAATTGAAGGGGACTATGCTACAATCACAAATAACAATTTCGATAAGCATACCGCATTCATTGGTGGATCTATTTATGCAAACGGAAACAACAATAAGTTAATAAAAAACACCATTAAAAACTCCATTTCAACCAGTAGTGGAGGCGGAGCATACATTACCGGTCAAAGTATCACCGCTGAAGATAACCACTTTGAAAACAACATTGCAGGAGAATCTTCAGGAGCAATACAAATTAATGCAAATGACGTGAAACTGATAAACAACAAATTTATAAACAATAATGCAACAAAAAGCTCAGGAGCAACCTATATTGATGGGGATAATGCAGTCATTAAAGACAATACATTTACTTCAAACAATGCAGGAGTTTTGGAAGTGGCCGGTGCATTGAGACTCGAAGGTAAATCAGGCACAATAACCAACAATAATTTCGAAAGCAACACTGCAGACATTGGAGGATCCATTTATTTGAATGGAACACAAAATACAGTTACTTTAAATAACTTCAAAAACTGTTATGCCAATACCAGTGGCGGAGGAATATACATCTTAGGAACATACAATACTGTTAAAAACAATAACTTCACCAACAACAATGCAAATGCTTCTTCAGCAGCATTGCAAATTAATGGAAGTAGCAATGAAGTAATGAACAATAAATTCACACAGAACATCGCTCAGAACAACAGTGGTGCGATATTTGTCTTTGGTGACTCAAATAATTTACATGACAATGAATTTGCCTCCAATGAGGCAAACACTGCAGGAGCCATAAGGATTGAAGGAAATACAAATATTATAAATAAAAATAATTTTAAAAACAATCAGGCAATCATTGCAGGTGCAATATTTGTCAACGGTACCTCAAATTCTGTTATCAAAAACAGCATTGAAAAATCAACTGCATCCTCAAGTGGAGGTGGAATATACCTTCTTGGAGACAAAAACAAGATTGAAGAAAACAAATTCATTGAAAATAGTGCTGGAACCTCTTCCGGTGCGGTGCAAATCAATGGTAAAAGCAATGTGATTACAAAAAATGAATTTAACAAAAATACTGCTGCCACAACTGCTGGTGTAAGCTACATTTTCGGAGATTCAAACACAGTTTCATACAATACATTCAAATCCAACAAAGCAGGAGCAAACGATGTTGCAGGTGCTGTGAGGATTGATGGAAATTCAAATACTATTACAGACAATGACTTTGATGACCACACAGCAAACATGGGAGGAACAATATATGCAAACGGAAACCAAAACAAAATAACAAACAACAACATAACCAAATCCACCGCAACAACAAGCGGAGGAGCAGCATACATAACTGGAAACCAATTAACAATAACAAACAACAAAATAACCAACAACAACGCAGGAACATCCTCAGGAGCGCTCCAAATCAAGTCTTCCAATTCAGATATTTCAAACAATCAATTCATACAAAACACCGCAGGAACAACTGGTGGTGCAGTATATCTTACAGGAGATTCCAATACTGTTTCATCCAACAGCTTCAAATCCAATAAAGTTGGTGCAAGCGAAGTTGCAGGCGCTATGAGAATTGACGGTAAATCAAACACAATTACACGCAACAACTTTGATGACCACTCCGCAAACATGGGAGGAACAATATATGCAAACGGAAACCAAAACAAAATAACAAACAACAACATAACCAAATCCACCGCAACAACAAGCGGAGGAGCAGCATACATAACAGGAGACCAATTAACAATAACAAACAACAAAATAACCAACAGCAACGCAGGAACCTCCTCAGGAGCACTGCAAATAAAAACATCCAATTCACAAATATCAGACAATCAATTTGTTTCAAATACAGCAGGAACAAGTGCTGGTGCAGTCTACATTACAGGAGATTCCAATACCATATCACAAAACACATTCAAATCCAACAAAGCAGGAGCAAACGATGTTGCAGGAGCATTAAGAGTTGATGGTAAAACAAACACTATTTCAGGCAATACTTTTGAAAACCACACTGCAAACATGGGAGGAACAATATATGCAAACGGAGATGGGAATAAAATAATGAACAATGACATTTCCAAATCCAGCGCAACTGCAAGTAGTGGTGGTGCAGCATACATTACAGGTGACGGACTCACCATTACAGGCAATAAAATCACATCCTCAAATGCAAAAACCTCTTCCGGAGCACTCCAAATAAAAACATCAAACTCACAAATATCAAACAACCAATTCACACAAAACACCGCAGGAACCACAGCAGGCGCAACATACATCATTGGAGATGGCAATACATTAGAGTCCAACACTTTTGATTCAAATACCGCTAGCGATACTGCATTTGCAGGTGCCGTCAGGATTGAAGGAAATGGTGCTACTCTTAAAAATAACAAATTCTCTAAAAACATCGCCAAATGGGGATCTGGAGTTTATATAAAAGGTGAAACTTTCACTTTGGATGGAAATAACTTCACTGATAATGTTGCAAGTTCAGATGGTGGAGCTGCTTATCTAGACGGAAATGGATTAACAATAAACAACAATTACTTTAAAGGCAATAAGGCCACAGCCACATCCGGAGCGCTCCGCTTAAACAGTGCTGGTTCAAAAATTACAAACAACAAATTCATCCAGAACACCGCTTCAAAAAGTGGCGGAGGAATTTATCTTACAGGAGATGGAAACTCATTTGAAGGCAATTTATTTGATTCAAACACTGCAAATAAGGATTCCGATGTAGGAGGCGCTTTAAGAATTGAAGGTGCCAATACAGGAATTACCAAAAATCAGTTCAAATCAAATATTGCAAAATGGGGTGCTGCAGTTTATATCAAAGGTGACGGCGCAACAATAGCTTCAAATGAATTTAATGATAATGTTGCAAGCGCTGATTCCGGAGCAGTTTACATCACCGGAGACAAATCAACAATATCTAAAAATAAATTCATGAGAAATACTGCAGTAAATGGTGGAGCAATAAGACTGACAGGTAATAGTCATAGTGTATCGGACAACAACTTTACTTCAAATGTGGGTAATGTTGGCGGAGCAATAAGAATTGGAGGAAATACAAATAACGTTATAAGCAATTACTTTGACACAAACACCGCATCAATGGGTACTGCAATCTATTTAGATGGTAATAATAACAAATTCAATAAGAATACAGTTATTAACAGTACTGAAAAAGATGCAGTTAGAGCCTATGGTACATATGACATAACAGGCAACACATATATTATGCCACATGTAGCAATTGCAACTACAATAACCGCTCCAAGCTTAACTATGAACTACAATACCGGCAAATATTTAACAATTACCCTAAAAGATGCAAATAATAAAGCATTGGACAATACCCAAATCAGTATTAACATTAATAATCAAGTTATTTATAAAAATACTGATGCCAACGGACAAGTTAAATATGTAATTACATTGACTCCGGCAACATACACTGCAACAGTTGCATTTGCAGGCAATGATAACTATTTAAAATCATCTGCAACTACCAAAGTGACTGTTAAAAAAGTATCTCCAAAATTAACAGCTCCAAATAAAACCTATAAAGTTAAAGCGACTAAAAAATTAACCGCTACTTTAAAGGATAACAAAAATAAAGTTCTTAAAAGCAAAAAAATTACCTTCAAAGTAAACGGTAAAACATACTCCGCAAAAACCAATGCCAAAGGAGTGGCAACCGTTAAAGTGAAAGTAACTAAAAAAGGAACTTATAAAACTACTGTTAAATATGCTGGAGATAAATGCTTTAATGCAATAAAAAAAACAATAAAATTAATTGTTAAAAAGTAGATTAACCCATCTACTTTACTTTTTTATTTTAAATCACCAAAAAACAACAATTTAAATATTAATAATAATAAAGATAACTACTATATTTTACACTTTTTATTTGGAGATTTGATTATTGATGAAAACTTTTGAAAAAACAGCGATAATTATTGGTGCTGGACCAGCAGGTTTAACTGCTGCTTATGAATTGCTTAAAAACACCAATATAAAACCCATTATATTTGAAGCAACTGATAAAATCGGAGGGATTTCACAGACTAATGTTTATAAAGGAAATAGAATTGACATTGGAGGGCACAGATTCTTTTCCAAATCCAAAATCGTTATGGACTGGTGGATGAATATACTTCCAATGCAGCAAAGCCCATCATACGATGATAAAATCCTAAACAAGGCTCTTGATTATTCATTATTAAACAATATTACTGAAGTGGAAATTCTTGATGATTACTCAGAAGGTTTGGATCCTGAAAAAACGGATGAATTATTGCTTATCAGAAATAGGATATCAAGAATTTTATTTTTAAAGAAATTGTTTAATTACCCTGTTACCCTCAATGTTGACACAATACAGAAATTAGGTTTAAAAAGAACCTTTAAGATTGGTATAGATTACCTCAAGACATTAATCAAAAAACTTCCCGAAGACAATCTGGAAAACTTTTACATCAATCGTTTTGGAAAAGAGCTATACAAGACCTTCTTTGAAAAATATACCTACAAGGTTTGGGGTATTGAATGTAAAAACATTGCAGCTGACTGGGGAGCTCAACGGGTTAAAGGATTAAACATTACAAAAACAATAATCCATGCATTGCATGAACTGACCAAAATCAATGAAAAAAATGTTGAAACCAGTTTGATTGAGCAGTTTTTATATCCCAAATTAGGCCCTGGACAAATGTGGGAAACCGTTGCTAAAAAAGTAGTTGAAAATGGTGGAGAACTCTACTTTAACTCAAAAGTAGAAGGAATTGAAATTGAAAATGATCAGATTAAATCCGTTAAAGTCAATGGTGAAATCATTGAAGGAGATTATTTCATCTCTACAATGCCGGTAAGAGATTTGATAGCATGCATTGATTCTGATAAAGTCCCTGAAGATACCAACAGAATAGCTCAAGGATTGGTTTATAGGGATTTCATTACTGTGGGAATATTACTAAACAGCATCAATCTAAAAAATGAAACTGAAACCCCAACTATTAATGACATATTGCCCGACACATGGATTTATATTCAAGAAGAAGACGTGAAACTAGGTAGAGTTCAAATATTCAATAATTGGAGCCCATACCTTGTTGAAGACCATGATAAAGTATGGTTAGGTTTGGAATACTTCTGTAATGAAGGCGATGAACTTTGGAGCAAGTCAGATGAAGAAATGTCCAAATTTGCAATAGATGAACTAGACCAAATTAACTTTGCATCCAAAAGAGATGTTGTTGACTCCGTTGTGATAAGAATTCCAAAAGCATATCCTGCTTATTTCGGCACGTATGATGAATTTGACAAAGTCAAAGAGTATGTTGATACTTTTGATAACCTATATCTGATTGGAAGAAATGGAATGCACAGATACAACAATATGGATCATTCAATGTTAAGTGCAATGGAAGCAGTTAACAATATCATCGCAGGAAGAAGTGACAACTCCAATATCTGGGCAGTTAACTCTGAAAAAGAATATCATGAAAGTGTTGAGAACAAATAAGATAAGGTGTGAGCTTGCAAGGCAAAATAAATAAATTATTTAAAGAAGGTACAGACAATATTTTCTTACAGTTCTTTAGATATCTTTTTGTGGGAGGATTTGCCTTTTTAGTGGATTTCTTTCTGTTGTACTTCTTTAGCGATGTTTGTGGAATCTACTATCTAATCTCAGCAATATTGTCTTTTGTAATCTCACTTATTGTGAACTACATTTTAAGTACCCATTGGGTGTTTAACAAATCCCAAATTGATAACCGTTTTGTAGAATTTAATATTTTTGCATTAATAGGTATTGTGGGACTTATTTTTACAGAATTATTCTTATATCTCTTTACCGACATAATCGGACTTTATTATCTGATTTCCAAGATAATTACCACTGCAATTGTGATGTTTTGGAATTTCCTTGCAAGACGATATATGTTTTATGGAAAAAATTTTTAATCATATTCATTATAAATAACTACATAAAATCCTAAAAAGGTGATTAATTAAATAAATAATATTTGGTGTTAAAATTGAATGAAAAAATGTCTTTTGATTTTGGAAGTGGAATAACTGAATTTAAAGATAATTTAATTAAATCCAAGAAATATTGGATTATTTATTTAATCTTTATTTTAATTACTTCCTTGTCAATGTTTACTTTGAATAATTATATTTTCCCAACTAAAGAAATTGTTATGATTGTGTTAGTTGCAATATTCGGTATTTTTGCAATTACATTTTATTCATATCATAATACGAATAAAGAACTGTATAAAACAGCATTCGTCATAATAATACTATTTGGACTTTTGTGCTGTTTTTTAAATCCAATTTGTAATGTTTCAGATGAAACTGAGCATTTGGCAAGAGCGGATATCACATCACAGGGAGTTATATTCCCAGAGTATAAAGGTGATGGCTTTGATGTTTCATCAAGCATACAATTTTTCGAAAAAAATAGAACAAAAACTGCATTTCAAATTGATGGAAATATAAACTATGATGGCACTCCAATCAGATATCACTCCGCATTTCAACAAAATCCATTCTATGGTTATGTTGCCCCTGCAATTGGTTTGGCAGTAGCTAAATTATTAGAATTGAATGTTTTGGTTGCAATGTGGCTTGGAAGGCTTCTGAATTTATTGTTATATGCAGGGTTGGTTACATATGCCGTTAAAAAGACCCCTATCCTTAAGGTTCCATTTATTGTGATTGCATGTATTCCAGTAGCAATACAGCAGGCTGCATCGTTCAGTATTGACTCGCTATTTATAGGACTCGGAATTCTGATTATAGCATATTTCTTCTATATGATTAAAGCAGAAGCGAAATCATTGGAAAACAAGGATATTATCATATTCTCAATTCTTTGTTTGTTGATGGGACTGTGCAAATTGCCATTCCTGGCTTTAGTGCTTCTGGTATTCTGCGTGCCTAGTGAAAAATTCAAAGCATATAACTCAAACCTATTCAAGTTTATAGGATTGATTATAGTGGGAATTGTTGGTTTGCTGTACTCCACCTATGCCATGCCGAATTACATGCATTCCGGCTGGAGAATAGCTTTTGCTGCTAAAAATCATTTCAATTCAACTGCACAACTAAGTTATATGACCTCACATCCTGCAGAATCCGCCGTTGCGATATTCCATTCAATAAGTAGCCTGGATGTAGGTCCGGTACTTACAGCAATGACCAATCTGTATTCAACAGTGCCTGGTGCAGCTACAATGTACAGATTAGGTTTTGTTTCAGCGATATTTCCTATGTTTATTGGTGCGGTCTGGTTCTTCTATCCTCTTACCGAAAGATTTGACATCAAACAAAGAATCGGCGCATTGATTGTTGTGGCAATTACCTATTTCGGAACATGCATCTCACAGATTATTACATGGGCTCCTGTTGGTGACTTATATACCGTTGCAGTCCATACAAGATATGTATTGCCATTATTCATATTGGTTCCTTTCATATTCGGAATGAACCATGTGAAAGAGAAAAATGAAGAGCTCGATTCATACATCATTTGTTTAACATGTGCATTCCTTGCGGCATTTTTAGTGCAGATTATAGCAAGATATTACTAAAGAGGGATTAACTTGGATAAAAGAAAAACGGAATTTGATAAAGAATTTTCAGTAGTCATGGCTTGCTATAACTGCGAAGAATACCTTGATGAGACTATTGAATCTTTATTAAATCAAAGTTTTTCTTTCAAAGATCATATCCAGCTCATTTTGGTTGATGATGGAAGTGAAGACGATACTGCCCTGATTTGTCAGAAATATGTTGAGGAATATCCTGAAAATATACTCTACATATATCAAGAAAACCAACGCCAGGGAGCTGCACGCAATAACGGTTTGCAGTATGCAACCGGAAAATACGTGAATTTCCTAGACAGTGACGACAAATTTAGAGCCGACACCTTTGAAAACGTATTTAACTTTTTTGAAAAACATTACGAGGAAGTGGATTTGGTTTCTGTTGCAGTAGACTTTTTTGACCGCCAGCACGGCCCCCACCCATTGAATTACAAATATAAAAAGACAAGAGTAGTCAATCTCAAGACAAATCCAAAGCATCCTCAATTATTTGTCAATTCAGCATTCTTTAAAAGAGAACTGTTCGATGAAATCAAATTTGTAACCGACCTTGTCAACTCAGAAGACGCATTACTGATTAATAAAATCCTTATTGAGAAACAAGCATACGGTGTTGTTCGGGAGGGAATGTACTGGTATCGTAGAAGAGCCAATGAAACCTCAACAATGGATTCAGCATCACTTAAAAAAGATTTCTACCTGGACAGGCTAAAAAGATACTTTAAGGGATTGATTGACCATTACATGGAAAATATCGGTTATGTGCCAAAATTCATCCAATATCTGATTGTCTATGACATTCAATGGATGCTGAAAGTTGAAGACGTGAGTGAAATTCTCACATCGGTTGAACTTGCACAGGTTTATTATGCAATTAAAGATGTCTTAAGTTATGTTGGTGATGACATCATACGTTCACTCGTCAACGACAATTATAACGTTAGAAACCATATGCTGGCGCTGAAACACAGTAGAGTCGTGGTTCTTCCGGAATATTCCATAAACTGTGTTGACATCCATTCCAATTACAACGGAAAATTTGCAGGAGTCTATTCAGGAGACGTTTTAATCGATAGGCTGCATGTCCATAAGATTTGGTTAAACATTTCAGAAATCAGACGAGACAAATTATTTATTTCAGGATTTCTAATGTCCTACTTTTCAAAAAAAGACATTAAAATTGAATTGGTTAAAACAAATACAAAAACAAACGAGGTTAACATCTACACTCCTCATGAAAGCTATTATCCTCACCTCATGAAGAGATTTTTAAATTGTACATTGGAATCAGGATACAGTTTTGATTTTGAAGTTCCACTCAGCGATGGCGAAGAATCGGTTGTTGAAATAAAAACAACATTCATCGGTAAAAATGCTAACGAAAAAACAAACTATAATCTACGAATTGATTTTCAAGACCCTGCAAGACTTTCCGGTTTCAGCAACTATTCAATCAATGGAAATCACTTACTTGAATTCAAGGACAACAAATTCTACATTACCCCCTACAAATATAGTGAAATGGTTAGAAAGGAATCCAAAATATTGGCAAGAATATACAAGGACAAAGGACCTTACTATACCTCAGCATTAGCCATTAGAATGACTTATTTATTGCTGTTCCCGTTTTTTAGAAATAAAAAGATATGGCTGTTCATGGACAGGCAAGAAAGAGCAGACGATAATGCGGAACACCTATACAAATATGCAATCAGACAAAATGATGGAATAAAAAAATATTTCACAGTCAAAAAAGATTCCCCTGATTTCAAGAGGATTAAAAAACTGGGAAATATCGTGGGATTTTACACAATAAAACAAAGACTGATTTATTTGTTTGCAGAAAAAATGATATCCTCACATCCTGATGAGATATTTTTAAACCCATTTATGGGAAGAAACATCAAATATTATTCCGGACTAATCAAATCCGAAAAATACTTTCTCCAGCATGGAGTCACTAAGGACAACGTTTCATATTGGCTGAAAAAATATGATAAAAACATCAGCTTAATCGTGTGCGTTTCTGACTTGGAGCGTGATTCCTTTTTAGATAAAGGATATAATTACCCTGAGAGGATAATCCAAACATTAGGTTTTCCAAGGTTTGACAATCTGGTGGAAGATGACAATGACAAAAATGTTAAACAAATCCTCATAATGCCCTCATGGAGGCGTGACCTACATAACAAAAAGCAAATTCAGATAAAAGACTCAGAATACTTCCAAAAAATAAATTCCTTAATCAACAATGAAGAATTAATAAAAATTGCAAAAGAAAGAGATTATAAAATTATATTCAAGCCACATCCAAAAGTCTTTGATTTTATCGAGATATTTGACAAAAACGATTATGTTGAAATAGATTACAACAGCACATACCAGGAACTGTTTAAAAAATCAGATTTGATGATTACCGATTATTCATCTGTAGCCTTTGACTTTTCCTACATGAAAAAACCTATGATTTACTATCAATATGGTGATGACTACCACTTTGAAGAGGGTTATTTCAAATATAAAACCATGGGATTCGGTGAAGTAATAGCTGATGAGAATGAATTGGTCAAAACAATTGAAGATTATCTTGAAAACGATTGCAAAATGAAAGAGGAATATGCAAAAAGAGTGGATGGATTCTACAAATATGATGACCAAAATAATAGCAAAAGAGTATATGAATGGATATTAAATAATTAGAATGGAGGGGAGATAATGAGTTTCAAAGAGAAGGTTTTGTCAAAGAGCAATTCCTATAACTATTACAAAGAAAAAAACGAAGAGCTGCTCGAAGAGCTGGAATTATATAAAAATGACAAGAACATCAATGAAACTTTCATGAAATTCTATGGTTCTGCAACCAACTTCTGCAACGGATCATACATAGAATACTTCCTAAGAGATGATTTTGAAGATAACCTGAAGGAAGTTACAAAAAATTTAAATCCTCACACTAAAAAAGCATTCAAAAGGTATTTTTTAAGGGCAATGGTTGTTGGCATGCTTAAAAAAGACTCCCTTTTTTATGAAAGCGAGATTAAAGAGCAGGATGAAGCAGATAAATTTAGACAGGATAACTACACCGGCAAGAGCATTGGAAAATACAAATACCACGGAAATCTCAATCTCGCAGCATTCATTGATTTGAATTTAAACGATGACGAACTGGAATTCATAAAGGATAAGGATATTATTGATGCAGGCGCATATACTGGAGATACTTCAATTCCGCTTGCGGAATTTACAAATAAAAACATCTATGCATTTGAACCATTTGAAGAAACTTTCAACTTACTTTGCAAAAATGTTAATGATAACAATATTAAAAACATTATTCCGGTGCAGAAATCACTTGGAAACCTTAATGGAAAACGCACATTATATTTATCCGGAAATAACGCTCAAGGAATAACAAGTGATGAGGAATTAAGAGAATATGATGATAAATCAAATACATTTGTAAGTGAGAACAATCTTGATGTGGGTTTCATTACCATTGATGTTGAAGGAGCGGAACTGGATTTATTAAACGGGGCCATCAACACAATAAAAACCCAAAAACCTATTTTAAAGATAAGCATGTACCATCGAGTGACCGATTATTTTGAAATAATACCCTGGGTTGCTAATTTGGGATTGGGTTATGAATTTAAAATATTTAAAGAAGAGCCAAGATCATTTCTGGCAGATATTGTTGTGCAATGTAAAGTTAAAAAATAATATGGGAGAATATAATGAGTTTTAAAGAATCAATATTAAATAAAAGTAATTCTTATGTGTATTACAAGGAAACTACTGAAAAATCACTGAAAGAAATAGAATTGCTTAACCAAAAAAATGAAGATTTGAAAAACAACAACAGCAAACTAGTAAAGGAAGTCAATTCACTTAAATACTACAAAACAGAAAGCGAAGCCCTGAGCGATGAAAACGATTCTCTTAAAGAGGAAATAAAAAAATTAAACGACAACATTTCATCACTTAAAAAACAGGAAGGGGAGTTAAAAAAACAAAAAGAAACATTGCAAAATCAAAACAACACGCTTAAAAAAGAAAATGATGACCCTAAACTCATATTCAACAAACATTACGGAAAGGCAGTGAGTTTCTGTAATGGGTCATATATAGAATATTTTCTAAGGGATGACTTTACAGACAAGCTCAATGCAGTTACCAAAAACCTAAATGATAGAAATACCCGGATGTATAAATGGTATATCCTAAGAGCCACAGCCACAGCCTTAATGAGAAAGGAAACATTCTATTTTGACGATGAAGTTAAACAACTTGAAGAGTTTCAACGATTCAAAAAGGAAAACATCACAGAGGATGGCGTTTGCGGATTTAAATACACCGGAGAGTTTAATCTTGCAGGATTCATCAATTTGAACTTAAATGACCGTGATTTGGAATTTCTAAAAGACAAAGACATTATTGATGCTGGAGCGTTCACAGGTGACACATCACTTCCGCTATCCAGATACACCAACAGAAAAATTTATGCTTTTGAACCTTTTAAAGAATCATTTGAGACACTAAATAAGAATATTGCAGACAACAACATTGAAAACATCATTGCAATCAACAAATCGTTAGGAAATATCAACGGTGAGAGAACCCTATATCTGTCAGGAGATAACGTTCAGGGAATAACCAGCGACTCCCATATCAGGGCCTATGACAATGAAATTAAGGTTCAGGAAACAACAATAGACACATTTGTAAGCGAAAACAACCTTGATGTAGGATATATTACAATAGATGTTGAAGGAGCAGAACTGGACCTGTTAAACGGTGCAATCAACACAATTAAAACCCAAAGACCAATCTTGGTCATAAGCCTTTATCACAAAGCAAGCGATTTCTATGAGATTATCCCATGGGTTGCTAACTTAGGTCTGGATTATGAATTTGAGATATTCAAAGAAAAACCGGCATCATTCATTGCAGACATTGTTGTTCAATGCAGACCCAAAAGATAGATTGGTGATTATTTGACTAATTATAGGATTTCAGTAATTATCCCCACATTTAATCAGGAACAGGACATACATAAAACATTTGACTCTGTCAAATCCCAGACATTAGGATTTGAAGACATTGAGTTAATATTTGTCGATGACTGTTCAACTGACCGCACACTGGCCCTTATTAAAGAATATGAAATCCAATTTGATAATGTTAAAGTATTTACAACTGAAATAAACAGTGGTTACGCTGGAAAACCCAGAAATATTGGTATTGCAAACTCCAATTCACCATACCTTCTTTTTTTAGACGGAGATGATGAACTGCTTGTCAATTCATGCGAATACCTGTTGAACAAAGCCAATGCAACCAATGCCGACATGGTTATTGCAGGCCAGATTAACGTTTTCAAAAACGGCGTTCACCAGCACAACCCCCCAATATTTGCAGGAGTCGAACAACACTTTACAGACCCAATAAATTCAAATCTAATGACAATGAGACCTGCAATCACTGCAAAACTATTCAAAAAAGATTTAATATATGAAAATAACATCAGATTCCATGAGGACATTCCGGGTCAGGATTTGGTTTTCTTTTTAGAAGCTTTAATTAAATCCAGTAAAGTAATCACATTAAATAACTTCTATGCATATTACAGAAATCTTAATGATTCATCGATTACATTCAATTTAAATGAGAGATATTTCAGAGGATTGATAAATGCATATATATTAGTTTGTGATTTATTTGAAAAAAATAACATACCTATTGAAATTCAAGAAGTTGTCCTTCACAATCACATTAGTTTCTTTACAAGTCAGATAATAAAAGCATCTTCCATTAAGGAAATTGATTTGAAATTAAGTGCAATTTTAAACTCGCAAAAATTTGATGAACTGTCTGCAAAAAATGCATTTTCAAACAATGAAAAATTCGCCACATATTTCCATGAAATGAAAAACGGAAATTACAACAACTCCATTTTAGATAGCATCATCACTGACCTGAACATAGAACATGAAAACATCAATCTCAAATATTTAATTAATGAAATAAAAAACATTAAATTATCTCAAAACAAAATTATTAATGACAATGAATATCTGAAAAAATCTAATTTAGGATTGTATAATAAAAATCTGGAATTGCTTGAAGAATACGAAAAACTATTAACCCAATATTCTAAACTAGATAATGAATATTCAACATTAAATAACGAAAATGATACTTTAAAAAATAAAAATAATAATTTAAAAAATGAATTATCCAATTTAAAGGATGAATACAAAAAAATAGATGATGAATTGACAGAAATCAAATCAACAAAACTTTGGAAATTAAAAAACAGATTATGAGGTGACAAATTGCATCCTTCTTCTTATTTAAAAATGGAATATTTTAAAAACGCTTATTTAAATCCTGATAAGGAATTGAAAATATTGGATATCGGATCTTTTGATAAAAGTGGAAAATACAACTATGGTCTGCTAATGCAAGAAGAAAAATGGACTTATCATGGACTTGATTTGTCTGAAGGAAACAACGTGGACATTGTTGTTAAAGATCCCTACAATTGGAGGGAAATTGAAGATGAATCCTATGATGTAATCATCTCAGGCCAAGCATTTGAGCATATAGAATATTTCTGGCTGACCATGGAGCAGATTAAAAGAGTTTTAAAAAAGGATGGAATAATCTGCATCATCGCTCCAAGTTCAGGACCTGTTCACAAAAATCCATACGACTGCTATAGATTTAACGAAAATGGTATGAAAAGTCTGGCAAAATATGTTGATTTAAAAGTAATTGAGGCTGGAACCAATACTGACATTTCCTCAAAACCATGGTTTGACAGTTATCTGATTGCCAAAAAACCGGTTGATTTATCATTTGAACATCGCTTAGATTCCCTTGAGGAAAAACTGGATAAAATCCTTGAAACATTAGACAAATAAAAATTTTAGAGAGTTTGTTATTAACACCAAATGATAACAACTCCATTACTAATTTTTCACACAAATCAATCTGTCAAAAGTAAAATTGCCATTATAACGCATGCAAATTAAAATAAAAAAAGAAAAGTAGATGAAACTACTTTTTGACAGTTAATTTGATTGATTTGCCAATGGAGTTAAAGTAATTATCTCCAGCATATCTTACAGCCACCTTGAATGTGCCTTTAGAAGTTATTTTGACAGTGACTGTTGCAACTCCTTTGGAGTTGGTTTTTGCAGAGTAAGTCTTACCTTTAAGTTTAAAGGTGATTTTTTTACTTTTTAAAACTTTACCCTTATTGTCTTTTAAAGTTGCAGACAACTTCTTAGTTGCTTTGACTTTATAAGATTTGTTGGATGCAGTTAACTTAGGAGTGGCTTTCTTTATTACAATTTTTGTATTCAAACTAGAAGACAAAAACTGTTCATTACCCGCAAATGCAATTTTAGTTGCATAAGTTTTAGGAACCAAAGACTTTGTAATTTTTGCCTGACCGTTACCATTAGTAGTTACTGTGACTTTATTGGATCCCACATTTAAGCTGAGTTTAGCATCAGAAACTGGATTTCCGAAACTATCCTTTAAAGTTATAATCGGATAATTGCCAGTGTTATAAACAACATTCAAATTTGATGCGGAAAGTCTAGTGTTGTATTCAACCATAACCCCTGAATCTAGAGAAGTATCATTGATTAGGCAATCTATAAGTTTTACGGTATTGTTTCCGGTCAAATTTATGGCTGAACAATTTGATGCATTATTGTTAATGAGATTACAATTTAAAAATGTCACAGTTGAATTTTCTACCCCAATACAAACAAAACCATCAAGATTGTCCTTAAATGTACAACCGATTATGGAAACGTTGAGGTTAGAAATATCAAATACAATGGCCGTATTGACAACTGTACAATTTATAATTGAACACCCGTCAAGAGGTTTAAATGCTATGAAATTATCCTCAAATACGGAATTTATTACATATTTTGATTTAACCGCTCTTGATTTATGGAAATAACTATTTTCAACAATGCAATTTAAAGCAACGCCCCCAAGGGCATAATTTTCATCAAAAATACAATTTTTTAAAATCCCATTCACTACAATGAATTTATTTACATCATATTTTTCATCAGCCAAGTTCTTAACGAAGATGCAACCCTCCATAACAGTATCTTCCTGAGCATATATTGCACCACCCTCACTAGCAAAATTATTGCTAAAATTACATGAAACAATTGAACAATTACTGTTTAGGACTTCAATGGCTCCACCTTTTCCATATTTCCAAGCATTAATGAAATTAATGTTACTTATTGCAACATTTGGTGCAGAGACAGTGAATATTCCAGTAACTCCATTACAGTCAAGTGTAACATTATTTCCACTAAGTGTAACCGATTTATTTACAACAATTTGTTTTTCAGAAGCATTTCTTTTGTAAATGCCATCAAGCTGAATTGTATCCCCCTCTTGTGCTGAATCTATCAATGTTTGCACATCATTGAAAGTCTTTTCGCCAGATACATTATTATCAGATTCACCAATTATCATCTCTGATGGAGAATCAGTTAAATTTCCATCAAAATGATCACTGGCTTCAACTGAAGAAATACATAAACACAATACTAACAAAAATAAAATCAAATATTTCTTTTTAAAAATGTTAAAACCTCCAATACTTGATTATCCCTTAGATTAAATTAGATAACCTTAATAAACTTTATACATATCAAACTATTTATATGTGCAGAATATATTCCATAAATCATATCGGCGCAAAAATTTTAAAATAAAATATTTAATCAAACAGACACATAACTTATTGTAGCAAGAATTAAGAGGAGTAAAAATGAAAAGAATATTAATTGTTTCGATTTTGCTATTGTTTGTCTTTTCGCTCACAGCAGTTTCCGCTCAGGACAACACAACATGCGGAAATGATAAAATAATCGGAGATATTGAAAAACAGGATTTAAATGTCAGCATAGAAGTGCCAGAAGAGCTGGCGAAGTATTCCCCCTCAAATGACACAAACTATTTCAACATAAGTGGCATTCCGGAAAATATCGGTGATTACGATATTTATATTGATGATGAATACTACTCAAACGGATCTAATAAGTCGCCGATTGGATTTGAAATTGATGTTAGCAAATATTCCTTAGGCCCTCACATTATCAAAGCAAATTTTACAGGAAACAATCAATACAACGCATTCAGCATAAATAAAACATTCAACATCAGAAACTTTGAAATCATAATCCCCGATGAGTTTACCATAGCATATGTAAATGAAATAGAAGCGTATCTGCCGGGAGATGCAACAGGAACATTTGAAGTTTACATAAATGACAAACTGATAGGCAAATGGAATCGTTATTACACTGTGCAATATGACTCATACTTAAGTTTCGACCCAGTGGGGATGTATTTAAGGCTGGGAGCAAACATAGTGGAATGGAAATATTCCGGAGACAATAAATATCCTGGCGAATCTAAAAAGAAAACCGTTAATGGAAACTATTCAAACATATGGTCTTACGAATATTTAATTTACGGAGACATATCCCCCGCATACATTCATTTATTTCCGCTGAAAAACATTACTGTTGAGATAAACGGGACAATATATCCTACTTATAGGTCAGAAGAGTATGTTGAATTGGTTGGATTTTATTATGATAAACTGAACCCCGGAAACTATATTGCAACAATAAGAGGCATCGGAAATGACGAATTTCCTTCAATAACTATTCAGCAGAACATAACAATATTGCCTGAAATAAAACCTGCTTATGAGATTATTAAGTACAATAACAATGAAACATACAGTTTATACATTCCAGAAGATGCAAACGGCAACTTAAACATTTACGTCAATGAAAAACTGTTTAAGACAACTCCTGCAAAAGGAGACACCTCAATTAGCTTAAATGGTCTGAAAGTAGGGGCATGGGAGATTACTGCAAGATACACTGGAAACGACTACACAGTATATGAAAATAAAAAGAACATTACAGTCATACCCAAATTAATTCACAACATGGAAATCGATTATTGGGCCAATGAAATCTGTTACATTGAATTTGAACCGGAAGCAAACTATAACGTGACATACTCGTTTGAAAATGGGCAGAAGGGAGTTATAAAACTTGTTAATGGTAAAGGAAACTTTTCACTATCGAAAATAGACAGCAATTTCTTTGAAATAGAATACAAAAACTCAGATTATGAAAATCAGATTTTTGAACATGTGATTGTAAATGGAATTCCTCCCAAATTCACAGGAGCAAAAGACATTACAATGTTTTATGCAGACGGCACATCATATACCTTAAAACTTTGGATAGACAATTATCATCCGGCAGGGAGGTATGAAGGAGTAACCGTCAAGATAGGAAATACAGAATATGAACGATATACCAATGAAAATGGAGTCATAACCCTTAAATTAGGGCAAGCTCCAGGAAAATACACAATAACCTCAACATATAAAAATGCAAAAATCACAACCAAACTAGTCGTAAAGCACATTCTGACCCTCAATACCGTCAAAGTCAAAAAATCCGCAAAGAAACTAGTTCTAACAGCAACACTCAAAAACAAAAAGCCAATAAAAAACAAGCAGATAACATTCAAGTTCAACAAAAAGATATATAAGGCAAAGACAAACTCCAAAGGAATTGCTAAAGTAACCATCAAAAAATCAGTGCTCAAGAAACTTAAAGTTGGCAAAAAACTAACCTATCAAGCAACATATCTAAAGGACACCGTTAAAAAAACAGTTAGAGTTCAAAAATAAGGATGAATAATCCTTATTTCAATTTCTCTTTTTTATTTGAATCCTCAAACAACTATATTAATACAGGATAACAAACAGTTATGCATGTTTAGAAAAAAGATTATATGTTTTTCTTTGATTATACTAATTTTAACAATTGGCATTGGCGTCGTCTCGGCTAATGACAACACAACACAAACGCTTACAGAAACCCCAACAAACACATTAACAGATAACGGAAAAACATTTACGGATATTCAAAAGCAAATAGATGCAGCTGGTGAAAATGCAACCATTGAACTCGAAGGAGAATACACCGGCCAAGGAAAAAAAATTAATATCAAAAAACCAATAACAATCACATCCAAAAATGGAGCAACATTAAATGCCAAGTCAAAATCAAATATTTTTAATATTGGCAATGTTAATGTATGTATAAAAAACATAAATTTCATAAATTCCAAATCAAGTATTTATCCTGCGATTTATAGCCAGGGAAATCTGACTGTCCTCAACTCAAATTTTACCAATAACATGGTATATGACCCCAATGGAGGAAGCGATTTTGAAATGGAATATTCAACTATGAATGCAGGGGCAATTTTTTCAACAAATAACTTAAACGTTGTCAACTGTGAATTTGACAATAACCATGCAACTAAAAAGGTGTATAATTATGAAACTTTTGACGAATACATTACAAGCGATGGAGGATCAATTACATCAAGAGGAAATCTGCAAATCAACAACTCAATATTTAAAAAAGACCCCATATATTCATATGAAAACCTAAGCATCTCCAATTCAAAATTTTTAAAAGACACATATCTTAAATCAAAAGGCAAGTTAAATATCTCCCATTCAGAATTTACAGATTCCATAATTAGCTTTGACGGCATTACCTCAATTACAGAGTCAATTTTCAAAAAAAGTAATCTTTACGTTTATTCTGACATCAACATCACCGATTGTAATTTCACAGACTTTTATGATGCAATTTATGCCTGGTACGAATTTTATATGATAAGGATTGACAATTGCAATTTTAATAATGCTGGAATATACTCAAATTCCAGAATTAATGTTTACAACTCAACTTTTTCAAAAAACAGCGATTATGCAATTGACTGTGATAATGCCACAATAATAAACTCTACATTTAAAGACAATAATGCAAGAACCGTATCAATACATTCAAAAGTGTTATCTATGGAAAATTGCAGTTTTATAAATAATACTGAAGGAACAATATACATTAAAAACAATGCAACAATCAATGGAAAAAATTATACAGGTCCGCTTTATTTAAATGATTCTTTAATTCCAATAACTGAATTCATTACGGCAACGACAGCAAAACTCACAACAACATACAATTCCGGAAAAACAGCATGGGTGAAACTCACATTTACCAAATCCAAAAATCCCGTTAAAAATACTTATATCGAAATAAGGATAAACGGAAAATATTTTGACTATGATGAAATCCGTACAAATTCAAAAGGAATAGCATACTATAAAGCTTCAAATCTGGATGTCGGAACATATAAACTCATATTCAATTATGATGATGGAATTTTGCCCCAACTGACTACAACCGTTAAAATAACAAAAGCAAAAACAATCATAAAAGCTCCTAAAGTTACCAACAAATACAAAAAATCAAAATATTTCCAAGTAACCGTCAAAAACAAGGCAACCAAAAAGGCTGTCAAATACACATATGTCAAAGTCAAAATAGACAAAAAGACATACAAAATCAAAACCAACTCCAAGGGAATTGCAAAATTCAACACAAAAAAACTAAAGACAGGAAAACACAAAGTTACAATCACATCCGGAAACTCAAATTACCTCATGAGCGGCAAAAGTACAATTGTCATTAAAAAATAAGGATGATCAATCCTTATTTAACTTATTTTTTAAATTCTCTCCAAACGTGCAAATCCAGAATAGTTTTGCATCAAGTTCAAATAAAATATTTCTAAAAGATATTATCAAATAAATATTACACATTTATATACATAACTTTACAAAAGACTAATCATGATACAAAAAAGAATAATGGGGTTTTCTTTAATTATTATAATTCTAATTATTAGCATGGGAGTCGTCTCAGCTAATGACAACACCACACAAACACTTACAGAAAACTCCGTAGATACTACAATAGATAATGGAAAAACATTTACAGACATTCAAAAGCAAATAGATGCAGCTGGTGAAAATGCAACCATTGAAATTGAAGGAAATTACACTAGCGAAGGAAAAGAAATTAAAATTGACAAATCATTAACAATTACCTCTAAAAACGGTGCAACACTCAATGCAAACCAGAAATCCGCAATATTCAATATTTCAAATGTTAATGTTTGTTTAAAAAATCTGAATTTCATAAATTCAAAATCAGGCAATGCATCAGCAATATGCAATCAGGGAAATCTGACAATCATCAACGCAAGTTTTATAAACAATACCGTTCATGACCCTCGCACAGTAGTTTATTTTGACATGGACTTTGTGGAAAATACTGCAGGTGCGATTCATTCTACAAATAACTTAAACCTCATCAACTGTGAATTTGAAAACAATTATGCAGTCATTAATGGATGGGAACATGAATATTTCTATGAATACCTTATAAGTCTGGGAGGATCAATCTATTCAAAGGGAACTCTAAGCATTGACAGATCAAGATTCAAAGATGACCCTTTAGATTCATTTGGAAATCTGACAATCCTAAATTCGGAATTTATTTCTTCAGGAATCAACTGTTATGAAAAAGCATCCATTATCAATTCCATTTTCACCAAACATACCGACTACCGCTCTGCAATCAGAACCTCATCTGACTTAAACGTAACAGGATGTAACTTTACCGACAATGGAGGTTATGCAATTTACAGTGAACATGAGGGAGATACAATAATCATCAACAGATGCAATTTCATAAACAACAATCTCAAATGCGCAGGATGCTATGACTATGAAACAGATGAAGATGAACTGAACTCCGAATCACCTACCCTCTATTTTGATGGTCCAAACGTTTATGTATACAATTCCAATTTCATAAACAATACTGCCAGTGCAATAGACTCGAATAATGACGGAACATTATATGTCCTCAATTCAAGTTTTTCAAAAAATTCCGCTAATGTTGGAGGTGCAATATGCGCCTCAAACGCTACAGTTATCAATTCCACATTCACAGATAATTATGCATATTTTGCAGGAGCAATATATGCAAATAGATTATTCCTACAAAACTGCAACTTCACAAACAACAATGAAGCCGCCATAGGCATTGGTGATAAAGCAACAATAAACAACCAAAGCTATACAGGGCACAAATACTTCAACAACTCCATGAGCGAGCTTGTACTGATTACTGCAAGTGTCGGTAAGCTTACAACAACATACCAATCCGGAAAGACACTATGGGCAAAATTCATCTACACAGAAACCAAACATCCAGTTAAGAACAACTACGCAGATATGAAAATCATAAAAGGCAAAAAGGTTTATTACGATGATGTGTGGATTAACACAAAAGGAATCGCAAATTATAAAGCTTCCAATCTCGCAGTTGGAACTTATAAAATTATATTCAATTATAATGACAGGGATTTGCCGCAAATAACTACAACAGTCAAAATCACAAAGGCAAAAACAATCATTAAAGCTCCGAAAGTAACAAACAAATACAAAAGGTACAAGCAAGTCTCAATGAGCAAATTATGTTTTATCAGAGAATGGCAAATAAAAT
>NZ_CAMVPN010000027.1 GCF_947169325.1 uncultured Methanobrevibacter sp.
TCGCTATCTACCATAATTTTCACACTCCTTTTGATGAATGTATTTTATTTACTTTATTGTTATTATATAAAGGTTTCTATTTTTATTACTAGAAGTAATTAAAAAATAATTCCTTTAATCTTTGTTCATATTGGTTTTGGTTTTAAATGATTTTAATGAGATAGTTAATATGCAATTTTTTCATATATTCTTCGAGGGGTATTTTCATAATAAATAGTAATAAGTTTTGAATATTTATAAATAAAATATTCACAAAACGAATTCTTTCAAATTTATATCTCATCAATATTACTTATAACTTTCAATAGCGCAGGTATTATACATTGCCAAAATCTCTTCTTCACTATGAAGATTCAAGCTATTTAAGGTTTTATTTCTTTTATCATCTAAAAAGTCTATATTAAATTTATACACACTTCAACGACTCATCCTTAAGATTTGAAAATTGTAGGTTTTTGTCTAACAATTTTGATGATGAATATGGGATTATTTAAAATAAGGGCCATCTGGAACTAGTAAACTGTTTATTTGAAGATAACAGTCTTTTTTTTGGAAAAGAATCATGCATAATTAATTATGGAACCGTAATGATTAAGGATTCAAAATTCATCAACAATAAATCGGAATACGGTGGAGCCATCTACAATAAGTCAGAATTGGATATAGCCGGCTCAATATTTCAATGCAACACGTCAGAATATGACGGCGGTGCAATCTATAATAAATCAAGATTAAAAATATTGAATTCAAGCTTCATCGAAAATAAGTCCTTTAAAGGTGGAGCAATCTGCAATGAGAATTGCCTTTTAATCAGGGATTCCAGCTTTGAGAATAATATCGCCGGCGATTCCAACCATATTGAAAACTGTAAGAATGCTCATGCAGACATTCTAAACACTAATTTTAAAGACAAATAGCTAATAAGATAACCGCCTGAGCTGTAGAGCTCGAGGCAGTTCAGACTGTAATCACTTTTGCAAGGTTTCTTGGCTTGTCTGGATTATATCCCTTATCAAGTGTCACATAATATGAAATCAATTGTAAAGGTACGATATAGACCAAAGGAGCGATGATATCTTTTACTGCAGGATTAATCTCAAAAACCATTCTTGAATTTTTAGCTATTTTTTCATCGCCTTCAGCTCCGACACTTAAAATGATGGCATCGCGTGCCTTGACTTCTTCTAGGTTAGTCATTGTCTTGTCATAATCCTCTCCAGGGGGGATAATTACAAAAACAGGAACCTTTTCATCAATCAATGCAAGCGGCCCGTGCTTTAACTCGCCAGCAGCATATCCTTCGGCATGAATATAAGTGATTTCCTTTAGTTTTAAAGCTCCTTCAAGAGCAATAGGATATGAGAATCCACGTCCAAGATAGAATGCATCATCGGCAAAGTCATATCTTGAAGATAACTCTTTAATGTATTCTCTCTGACTAGTCACTTCATCAATGTATGTTGGAACCTTATATAATTGATTGATTAAATCATCATCTCCGGCCAAAAGTCCTGCAAACAAATAAATGGCTGTCAGTTGTGCGACGTATGTTTTTGTTGCAGCAACTCCAATTTCAGGACCTGCCTGAGTTTGGATTACGAATTCCGCTTCTTCACTCATGGCTGATCCTGCAACATTAACTATGGCCAAGGTTTTCGAAGTCTTTCTTGCCTGTTTAAGTGCCATGCGCGAGTCATAGGTTTCGCCTGACTGTGAAATGAAAACCACTAATGTATCTTCATCCCAGGTCTTTGCAGTATATTTGGCTTCAGAAGCAATGATGACATCTATCGGAATGCCTGCAAGGGATTCTATCAAGTATTTTCCGCTGATTGAAGCGTGGTATGATGTTCCGCAGGCAACAAAGCAGATTCTTTTGACATCTCCAATTTCCTCGATTACTTTTTTGATATTTGCCTTTTGGCCCAATGTGTTTCTGACAGCAGTGGATTGCTCTATGATTTCCTTAATCATGAAATGGTCATAACCTTCCTTTTGGGCCATTTCAGGTGTCCAGTCAATATATTCGGATCTCCATGGGACCTTTTTACCATTTGCATCATGAATTTCAATGCCTTTTTTTGTCAATATTGCGATTTCACCTTCCTTTGGTCTGACAACATTGCGGGCATACTCAAGAACCGCAGGTGTATCTGATGCAACAAAATAGCCTTCCTTTCCATATGATACAATTAAGGGAGAATTCATTCTGGTTGCAACAAGCTTATCTGGCTCATCTTTTGCAAAAACAACGATGGCGTAAGACCCTTTAAGTTTTTCAGTTGCTTTTCTAACTGCATTTTCCAGGTCCAATCCGTTGTCCATATATTTTTTAATCAGATTTGGAATGACTTCAGTATCCGTCGTTGATTTAAATTCATGGCCTTCTTTGATTAACTCTTCTTTAATATAAGAATAATTTTCCAAAGTGCCGTTATGGACAACTGCTACGGTTCCTGTTTCATCCAAGTGCGGATGAGCGTTTTCATCTGTTGGCTTGCCGGTTGATGCCCAGCGTGTATGTGCAATTCCAAAATATCCTTTCATGTTCCTGAAATTTAGTGCACTGTCTACTGTTTCAATGTCTCCTTCTGCTTTTTTAACATTTATTTCTCCATTAAAAGTAGCCATACCTACAGAATCGTATCCTCGGTATTCCAATTTTGATATGCAGTTGAATAAAATTGGTGCCACATCTTTATTTTCTTTTAAAATGCATCCAACAATTCCACACATTTTATCGCCTCATTATTATTGTTGACTTTGAATATTTTTAAATCGGATAAAGGATTTGCTTTAGTCAACTTATATAACATTTAAAATAGAATCCTATTCATGAAACTTATTTTTCTTTGCAGCGGAAACACTTCAAGAAGTCCAATGGCTGAAGGAATTTTTAAAAATATGATTAATTGCATTGATGTTACTTCAGCGGGTTTTTCCACATATTCAGGTGAGAAAGCCGATGAATATGCCGTTATTGTTTGGAGAAAGCACTGCATTGATTTGTCTGATTTTAAGACAACCAACATTTCAGATGCAGACTTTGGAAATGCCGATTTGGTTTTAACCGCTACAGCATCCAACAGGGATAAGATAAGAAAGTTATATCTGGACATTAATGCATATACAATTAAGGAGTATGGTGGAGTTTATGATGATTTGGATATTGAAGATCCATCAGATGGCGGTTTGGGGGATTATGTGAGTTGTTTCTTTGAAATAAAAGAGGCTTTAGAGAAAATTCTAGAGATTCATGAAGAATGGAGATATTAAATGAAAATAATGTTTGTTTGCACCGGAAACACCTGTAGAAGTGCAATGGCTGAAGCAATATTCAAACAGATGGTAGAAGGTAAAATTGAAGTTTGCTCTTCAGGCATTTTGGCTGAAAATGGGAAACATCCCTCTAAAAACACATTGGAGGTCTGCAAATCCCAGGGAATTGATATTTCAAAACACAAGGCAACATACTTTAAGGACTCAAATATTAAAGACATGGATTTGGTTTTGACATTTGAGATGTATCAAAAATATAAGCTTGAAATTTACTATCCAAATCTGGAAATTTACACAATTAAAGAATTTATCAATGAATATCCATATGATATCAACGATCCATTCAGTGGGGATTATAAAGTATATGATGCTTGCTTTAACGAAATTTGCCGTGTTTTAAGGAAAGTTAAAGCAATTTTTGAAGAAAAATGATTTATCCAATGATTGTTGATGTGATTACTATTACTCAAACAGTGCATCTAGGCATAAGTTATAAATTTAAATTTTTAAAATATTGAACACTATTTACTTAAAAGAAAATATTTACTTTATACAGGTTAAATATAGTATTAAATATACCATAATTAATAAGATTGTTTTGTTATAGCAATTGTTTTGTGGTGATAAAATGAATTTCCATGAATTTGAAGAATTGATTGCCCGTGGAGCAAAAGAAATCACTTTAACCGAAGATGTTATTTTAGAAGATGATGAAGAAGAAAAGTACAAAAAAGGAATTAAAATTATAGATGATTTGATTATCGATGGGAATAATCATGTGTTTGATGCCAAAGGTAAAACACGTATTTTTCTTTTAAATTCCCAATGTATAAAAATCATTAATTGTGTTTTTAAGGGATATGATGATTGTGCAATAAAAAATTTGGGTAGGTTAGAGATTCAAAATTTAGAGTTTATTAATAATTCTACAGTTCATGTTGCTATAAGAAACACTAAATATATGGGAATAGAAAGCTATAAATTTGATGCTCAAAAACTCTTCAAAAAATCTGCAATTAAAGTTTTAGCCAGTGAAAAAGGCAAATATGAAAATTTAATTGAAGGAGGAATGGTTTTCATCACATTTGACAGAATGCCTAAGGGCTATAAATCATTTGGCGATTTGGATAATCTTATTTTATCCGGTCAAAATGAGATAATTCTGGATGCTGATTTTATTTTCACAGATGATGATGAGGCACTTTCCAAACTGAAAAATCGTGATTTACTAATTGATGGCAATGGCCATGTAATCGATGCAAATGGTAAAAGAGGAATCTTTGACATTGAATCTTCCAAAATTAAATTTAAAAATGTCACTTTTAAAAACGGATACTCGGAAAATGGTGGCGCAGTGAATAGCTCTGGTTCTGATTTGACATTTGAAAAGTGTGATTTTGATGGAAATTTGGGTTATGGAAAAGGAGGAGCAATTTTTACATCTGAAGGTTCTTTAAGTCTAAACAATACATCTTTTAAAAATAATATTTCAAAGCAGGGTGGTGGTGTATATTCACAAAAAGGCAATATGAATATATGCAATTCAATTTTTAAAAATAATCAATCTTCAACTAATGAATTCCATCATGGTGGGGGTGTCATTTTTAATTGTGAAGGAAATTTGAATATAATGGATTCAAATTTTTGTGAAAATCTAGGATGTAACGGTGCTGTAATAGCTAATTTATTTAAATCAAGTTTAAAGGTTGTAAATTCAAAGTTCAACGAAAATAAAGTAAGTCATCAAGCAGGAAAAGGAGTAATCTATAATGAGGGATCCATGAATTTAAGAAATTGCCAGTTGAATGGTAATCTTTTAGAAGATAATGATTATGGTGTTATTTTTAATAATTATGCATATGGTACTATCATAGATTGTGAAATTAAAAATAATCGTTTTGAATATTTGGGATATGATTATTCTAAAGGATTTACAGGTGTAACTAATATTAAAGGAGCTTTATTTTTAACAAATTGCATTTTAGATACTCATGATGATATTTTTAATTGTCAAGGATTGATGAATTTAAAAAATTGTATTTTCCCTATTGAATTTGCATATCCCTGTTTAAGAAATATGGGGCTGTTGCATTTTGAGAGTTATAATAGTTTATTTGATGAAAATTATGAAGAAAATGATTTTATCATGAATGATGGTTTTATAATAATCGATTCAGATGAAAAAGATGATTTAATTTTAGTTATGAATGAAGATCAATCAAAAAATAGCGAATATGATTATAATATAGTCCATAATGAATTTAATTACTGGTCATGTATAGATGCGGATTATTCTTTCGATAAACGAAAATTAATTCATTATAATAATTTTGAGGAATTGTATTCAGATTATAAATTTGAGGGAAAATTACTGGATTTAAACAATAATGATTCGCTTGAACTCAGTCCAAACTGTAATGATGGCACTTATTTAAAAGATTTGATTGATATTAATCGAAAAGAGATAATATTGGATTCAGATATAGTTTTTAATGAAAATGACGATGAACATATAATTATTGATGTTGATGATTTGACCATTGATGGAAACAATCATATTATTGAGGCAAATAATGGATCTATCTTTAAAATCACCGCTAAAAACGTTCTTTTAAAAAATATGATATTTAAAAATTCTTCTCCAAAATGGAGGGACTCTTTAACGGATAATTTAAATAATTGTAATTCTAACTTTGAAAATAAAAAAGACTATAAAAATTACATTGATTCAAAAATTAAGGAAATATTCAATGGCGGAGTACTTTATTTGGAAAATGCTTCCATCAAACTTGAAAATTGCTTATTTATAAATAATCGTGGTGGAGACGGTGCAGCGATATATGGAACTGATAGTTCTTTATCATTGAAAAAATGCAAATTTTCCAACAATTTCGCACATAAAAGTCTAATAAACTTGGATAAATCAGAGATTTATTTTAAAGACTGCGTATTTAACAATAATGTTTTGGGGCGCAATTTAATATATACTGATGTCACGTCTTTCGAATCAGAATTATTTTTTAAATTTGAAAACTGCGAATTCTTAAAAAATTCTTGCCATTATTTTATAGGTTGTGGCAGTACAATTAATGACAATAATTTTCTAAATGTATTATTTCTAAACTGTACTTTTGATTCAAATTTATATGGTGTTTTTGTTTGGAATTCAGAAACTCTTCCATTTACTCGTGATGAACATATCTATGTTCCCCTATCGACCAATACATGCTTTATAAAATCAAATTTTAGAAATAATTTGATGTTACATAACGGCAGATTCGTTGGAGAAAGTTATTTCTTATTGAACAATAATTATTATGCTAAGGATAATATTTTGGGTGATAATTATTTAATTAATTCAATCTGGAGTAAGAATGGTTTTATTTATAATGGTAAACTTAGAATGGAATTGGGAGGATTTTCAAGTAATCCTGATGAGTTAAATCATGCTAATAACTCTAAAGATGATGATAAAAAGGATGAAGATAATGATTACACTGGTTTAGGAGCATTATTCGGATAGTGTAAACATGAATTTCAAGGAATTTGAAGAATTGATTAATAGTGGAGCAAAAGAGATAACATTAACTGAAGATGTGCTTCTCGAAGATGGCGAAGAGGAAGAATACGATGAAGGCATCGAAATCAACAGCGATGATTTAATCATCGATGGGAATGATTACGCTATTGACGGATGTAGGAAAGCATCTTTATTTATCATAAATGCTTCGAATATTACTTTAAAAAATATTTTAATTAAAAACTGCTATTGCGAATACTCCGGTGCGGCCATAGATAATCGGAGTAATCTGATAATTGAAAACTGCAGATTCGTTGACAATTCTTCAGATGATTTGGGCGGATCCATCTATAATGCATCTAATTCTAATTTGACCATACAGAGTTCCATATTTGAAGAGAACAAATCGGATTTTGGTGGAGCTATTTACAATGATTCAATTTTAAACATTTCCAATTCAATTTTCAAGTCAAATAGTTCGGAGTTTGATGGCGGAGCAATTTACAATAGGGGAAACTTAGTTATCAAAAACTCTTTATTTGATAAAAATGCCGCTGTTTATGGTGGAGCTATTTATAATGAAAATATTTTAACTGTAGAAAGTTCCGAATTTAAAAATTGTATTGCAAACGATGGAAACCATATAGAAACTGAAAATAAAATGAATTTCAATATTATTGATTGTAGGTTCGACTAAAGTAAACGCTTTACTTGATTTATATGGAATTTGAATCAAACTTTAAATAACTGACTATATGGGGTGATGATATGTTTGAACTTAAGGGTAAATATGCAACAGCCAAAGTATTCTCAGATGATGTCGACAGCGACAGCATTTCACAGGTCATTCAATTTCTCAACCAGCCGATAGCCGAAGGTCAAAAAATACGCATGATGCCAGATATCCATGCTGGAATGGGATGTACAATAGGAACTACAATGACAATCACAGATAAGGTTGTTCCAAATCTTGTTGGCTCGGATATCGGTTGCGGAATGGAAGTGTTCTATCTTGATGCTGATGAAATCGACTTTGAACGTTTTGACAATATCATTCACTCCAAAGTGCCTTCAGGTTATGACAAAAGGAATGTTCCACATCATTTCATGAAGGATTTTGACCTGACAAAACTCAAATGCTACTTTAAGCTTGAAGCTGGAAGCGAAGGCAATTTCTTGTTAGGCACTCTTGGCGGGGGAAATCACTTCATTGAAGTTAACAGAACAAAAGATAATGAATTGATTTTGGTAATCCACTCCGGAAGTCGTAGATTAGGTGCCGATGTCTGCGAATATTATCAAAACCAGGCTCTGAAGGAATTCAAAAGATTTCATAATATAGCATCTAATAAGGACATGATTTACTGTGAAGGCAAACTGTTTGATGATTACATTCATGATATGGAAATCATGCAGGATTATGCTTCATTAAACCGTAAAGCTATTGCAGAGACAATATTAAGCGAATACGGAATGGATTACACTAAACATTTTACAACTATTCACAATTACATTGACATGGAGAGGATGATTTTAAGGAAAGGTGCAGTCTCAGCAAATAAGGGTGAAACTCTCATCATTCCAATAAACATGCGCGAGGGATCTTTAATCTGTAAGGGCAAGGGAAATCCTGACTGGAATTATTCTGCTCCTCATGGTGCCGGACGTTTGTACAAACGTTCCCATGCAAAACAGATGTTTTCGCTTGATGAGTTTGAAAAGGCAATGGATGGAATCTACTCAACATCCATTAGTAAGAATACATTGGATGAGTCTCCAATGGCTTACAAGCCTATTAATTCAATTGTTGAAAATGTCGTTGACAGTGTAGACATTGTTGATATTGTAAAACCGGTTTATAATTTCAAAGCATAATAGGGTGATGTATGTCTGATATTAAGTATATGAGTTTATCTTTGGATAGAATATTGAAAAATCTCAACAAATGTAAAAATATTGTTGAAAATCAGGAAGAATCGATTTCTCAATTTGAGGAAATTATTTTGGATGCATTCAACAGACGATGGGATTCAAAAAGAAATACAACAATATTTCTTGCGGGTGCAGGAAGGTCTGGTTTTGTTGCAAAATCTTTTGCCATAAGATTGATGCATCTGGGATTTTATGTATATGTTATTAATGAGTCTATTGCTCCCCCAGTCACTGATGGCGATATTATTATCATCATTTCAAAATCCGGAAAATCAAATTCTATTACTCAAATCGTAGATGATTCACAATTTTGCAATGTAAAGTTATTGGCCGTATGTGGGGACTCTGAGAGTAATTTGGCTAAGAAAGCTGATGCCAATATAGTAATTGAATCTGTTGAAGGGGACTCAGTTAATATGGATGATGATGAGATTAAGGAATTTATAGATTCATACATGTCCGTGTTTGAGCATGATGATGAAGTCAAATCCAAAATCGAAAAACTCCCAAAACAGTCTTTTGATTTTGATGACGAAAAGATTGCAGGATTCATTGATGATTTGAATGAAGAGATTAATGGAATAAAAAACATTTATCTTCCATTAGAATTGGTTTTAATGGGGACCACATTTGAGATTTCTGCTTTGGTATTGCTCGATGCATTAGTAACGGAATTGATGGCAAAATTAAATTTACGGGAAAAGGATTTGATTGAATATCACGATGTTTTAAGCAGTTCCATTTGAATCAGAATTCAAGAAATTTTAAATATTTTATTTTAGATAAATAATATTAGGGGGATTTTAAGATGGATGATTCAGACATTAATCAAACTAATGTTATAGATTCTGACGAATCTAATTTTATTTCATTAAAGCTTGCGGCTGTTAACAATAAAGTTCGATTTTCTATTCTAGAAATTTTAAGAGACAATCAGAAATATGGTAAAAATCCATTATATTCCCGTGAAATTAATTCGATTCTTTTCAATAGCTATAATATCAATATAACTCCTCAAATGTTTGGTCAGCATATGAAAAAACTTGTTGATGCTAATTTAGTTGAGGAAATTGATGTTAAAAAAGAAGTGCCTAACAAAATTGGTAAACGGACTGTAAAATCTTTTGTTTTAAAGGAAGATGCATTTGATGATTTGTTTTTAGAAATCAGTTTTTTATCAGATGAGCTTTTCACTTTTTTTGATTTATACAGGTCCAATCAAAAGTTCCATGATGACGATTACTGTGTTTTGACAATTTTCAATGGTGTTGACAAGGGAAAGACTTTTAAAATTCAAAAGGATGAAAGCGTTTTGATTGGAAGAGCAGCTAATTTTAGTGAAGATGATTTGCCATCAGTTTCTATTCTTTTGGATAATAGTTATGATACGATTTCAAGCATATCCAAACCTCATTTAAGATTGTTCTATGAAAACGATGGGTGGTATATCATTGATGAGGATAGTTTAAATGGAACTTTTATTGGGGATATTGAAGTGCAAAAAGGTGAAGCCACCAAATTAAAATCTAATTCATTTTTAAAATTATCCCGAGGTAATGGTGGTGCGGTAATTTATTGTTCTTTTAAATAAGTTTAATCACATTTGGCGATATCGATGGGAGTTGATAGAGTTAAACACCAGATAGAAGAGTTTTTTAATGGAAAATTTCAAGTTAAAAAATTTCTAGGTGAAGGGTCCTTTGCAAGGGTTTACCTGGTAAAACATAATTATTTAGATATTCTAATGGCAATGAAGATTGTCAAAGAGCCATTATCCATCACCACCAACAAAAAAGATATTTTTCGTGAAGTCACCCTTGCATGTCAGCTTAGAGATAAAAATATCATAAGTATCTATGATGCCGGGGAAATATCAAATTTTGGTGATGGTAAAAGTCATGCTTATTTTATAATGGAATATGTTAGTGGAGGGGATTTGGAACAATTCTTAAATTCTTTTTCTGAAAATAATATCTTCATGCCTTTAAATCGTAGTTTGGATTTGATTAGACAAATACTTAAGGGTTTAAACACTTTACACTCTGCCAATCCACCTATTATCCATCGTGATTTAAAACCAAACAATGTTTTACTTAAGTTCAACGCTTGTGGAGACATTAGTATTAAGATTTCCGATTTTGGGTTTGCAAAAGAGGTTACAACAAGCATTTCGGACATTGATGTTGCAGGTACAAGACCATATATGGCTCCAGAATTATTCAATAAATCAATATCTCCCAAAACGGATAGTTATGCGGTTGGCGTTATCTTTTATCAATTATTGACTAATCAATATCCTTATCTAATTGATGAGTATTCAAATGAAGATTTGATGGAGTTAAAACCATGGAAAGAGCTTTTAAATCCTCCAAGTCATTATAATAATAAAGTTTCTGATGATTTGGATAGTATTGTATGCAAATGTTTGGATTTTAATCCTGATAATAGATATTTTGATGCAAATGAACTTTTATTGGATGTTGAAAAAGTCATTGATGGATATAACTCTACACAAATCATGTTTGAAACTAAGAATCCTCGTGATTACCGTGATGAATTCTCAGAATACATTATTAATAGTTCTATTAAAGAAGCTTTCGATCTTGCAAAATGTGAAAATAAATTGCAGGAAGCTATTGAAATACTGGAAGCGGAGGTTTTGCAGGATTATGATATTCGTAAATGTTATTCAGAAACACTTAGAATCTGGAAGTCAAGACGTCCTGATATCAAATTAATTTCAAAAGCATTCACAGTTAATTTGAAAGGGCAAAATTATAAGTTATCCTGTAATCTTTTAAAAGAAGCTATTGCATATAATCCATCAATTAAAAGTAAATATCAACATTATATTGATTTATGGGAAATTTTCATCGATTTAGAAAAGCATGGAAGTTTATTTAAGTCGGTTGTTCTGCTTGAGAATTTAATGGAAAATAATAATGAAATTAATAATCTTTATAAAAATCTAATTCCCATCTTAAAGACTTATTCGGTTGATGAAATAGTTACTGAAGCACTTCGTTTAGCTAATTTAAATGATTTGACTCAGGCAGCAAATTTAATGGAGTTTGCAGTTGTTTTTGATGATGAAATTAGATTTAAATATGCATATAAGTTGTCTTTATGGAAGCAGAATATGAAAATGTTTTTTAAAAGAACAGATGCAATAAAAGAAGATACTATTGATTATGCAATTGATTTGGGAACTACTGATTCCATAATCTCTTATTTTAACGATGGTGATCCAATTATTATAAAAAATCACATAACTGGCGAGGATTTTACTCCATCTGCAGTTTTAGTTGATGATGATAATCTTGTCCATGTTGGTTTAACCGCAAGAAATGAGATAATTTCTAATTCTGATAATGCTGTTGGCGAATTTAAGCATGATATGGGATTTTCAATACCGTTCACATTTAAAAAATCTTCATGTGTAATGTTTCCTGAAGAGTTGTCTGCAGAAGTGCTTAAGGATTTAAGATTGTCGGTTTATGAGCTGTGTGGAGTCGACATTGAACATGCAGTAATTTGTGTTCCCGCAAATTCCAACCCTATAAAAACCAAAGCCATTATTGATGCAGCCAATCTCGCAGGATTTAGGTCACATAATTTGATTTTAGAACCTATAGCTGTTAGTCTCGCATATAATCTTAGAAAAGAAAATGGATACTGGTTAATCTATGATTTGGGTGGTGGAACATTTAATGCAACTTTAGTTCATGAGGATAATGGAAGTATTGAAAAGGTTGCAACTGAGGGTTTAGATAATCTTGGTGGGGATTCATTTGATTGGAAGGTTATTAATGATTTATTCCGCCCTAAAATATACCAAGATTTAAATTTAGATGATTTTAGATTCAATAATTCAAAATATTTGGATGTTTTTTCAAAACTGAAGAATGCAGTGGAAATAGCTAAGAAAGATTTGACTAAAATGAATAAAACAGACACATATGTATAAACAATCTTTTTGATGATTATGATTTCAAGTATACTTTAACACAAGATGAGTTCAAGGAAATCATAAAACCTTTGCTTAACTATACATTTAAATTATGCAGAAATTTACTAAACGATAACATATTGTCTGAAGAGGATATTGATAAAATTATCCTTGTGGGTGGATCTTGTTTAAGTCCAGTAGTCCAGGAGTTAATCGCCGATGAATTTAGCATTGAATTGACCTCTAAAATAGATCCGTTAACTGTTGTTTCAAGAGGTGCTGCAATTTATGCGGGAAGTTTGGAAAAACCACCGAGCATTGCCAAAAAGGAAAAATTTTCAGTAGTCATTAATCATAAAAACAATAAATATTATGGAAAGGTATTTTGTCTTGATGATAAATTTTCATTTTTAGGCTATTCGATTGAATTTAAAAATGATGAATTTTCTTCAGGTAGAATTCCATTGAACCTTGATGGAACATTTAATGTTAATCTGCCTTATGGGAAACTGAATATTAATGTTTACGATGGGGATGTAAAGGTTTTGCTTGATGAAAAGTCACCTAATTCAATTCGTGGCAAAAAAATGTTCATTCCATATTTAAACAATTCATTTTACATCTTTAATATTAATTCTGATTTTAATGTATTGTTTAATCAATATTTAGGATTAATTAAGGATATAGAATGGCTTAAAGATTATTCAATTTACTTGGAAGAAGATATTATAGATTATATTGATAGATTAATAGAAATGGCCAGGAGAAATCCGATTTCATTAAATCAAAGCTCAATCTATTTGGATCATTTGGAAAATATTGTCGAAGAGTTTAAAATGGATTTGGAATATTCAGTTCTTTTGGAAAATGTTGAAAATAAAATGAGAATAATAAAAGAGAATGAACTTTTTGAAATGGATGCAGATTATGAAAATTATAATCTTGATGAATTAAAAGAGTTTCATTCTAATTTAATTGAAGAATATGTTAGATTAAATAAGAACAGGGTCATTGAAGAATGTTTCATTAATTTAAAATTTGAAGGAATTTACGGCAATAATGAAGAACTTGCAGAGGACTTAATTGAAAAAGCCCATGATGCAGTGGATAATAAAGATTATGAGGAGTTATTTGACATAATTAATTTATTATATGAACTTGACGAACGTGATTAAATAAAAAACTTTCATTGATTTAAATAAAGTATAGGGTAAATCTAAATAATAGGGGTAGTTTCATGAAAAAATCAATAAAATCAACAGTTATTTTAAATAAAATTAATTTAAATGGTTTTTTAGATTTGAATTCTAAATCTGATTTTGATAAAGTCATGGAAGTGCTCAATAAATTAATGGTGGAGAACAAATATGAGCAATGACAAATTAATAGAGTTGCCTGATTATGGTCGTTTAATTGTCGTAACGGATGTCATGGCAATTTAGATGATTATAATGCCTATTTAGATTTATGGGATGAAAATGATTCAGATTTTCACATAGTTTTTACCGGAGATTTGATTCATGGAATTGATAAGAAAAAAGATGGGTCTATTGAAATTTTAGATGACGCAATAAAAAAATCGAAAGAATATTCTAATTTTCATACTCTTTTAGGAAACCACGAATGCGCTCACATCACAAATGAGGATATTTATAAACTAAATAAACCCTTGCTATTTGAGTTCAAAACGCTAGTTTCTTATAAAAAAGGTTATATTGAACCACATTTAACAAATTACATTAAATTTTTTAAAACAATGCCGTACTTTTTAAAAACAGCAAATGGACTATTTATATCTCATTCAGGCCCTTCAAATCGAATTAATTCTATAGAAGCATTTGATAAAATCTTTGAAGGATATTATTCAAATCCAATATTGCAGGAATTCCTATGGAATAGATACACGGACGTAAATGATTATACTAGAAGTGATGTTGAGAGATTTTTAGATATTGTTGGGTCTAAGTTCATGATTGTAGGGCATTGTCCTGTTGAGTCCTATGAAGTTTTTTCAAAACAGATTATCATGTCTTCAAGTTTTAATACTCGAGTAAAAACTTATCTTGATATGGATTTGTCGATGGAGTTAAATGACATTAGTGATGTGCAAAAACAGTTAAAATTCATAACTGAATAAGTTTTTATTAGAGAATATGTTGCCCAATGGTTTTTGACGTTTATTCAGTCGTTTTCAATCTAAAAAGAACTATCCTTTGAAAATATAAACATGAAATGGTGGGGATTTATTCCACATCAGTTTCAAGAAGAACAATTGATGAATTTCCAATGGATTATCAATTAATTTAAATAATATCAAAGATGCAGTTAAAGTAGTTGATATTGTAAAACCAGTTTATAATTTCAAAGCTTAAAAAAAGTTAATATATCTGAGTAAAAATATGATTTATCATTTCATCACATTATCCTCAGACTTAAAACAATAGTTTACATGCCAATTCTAAGTTCATCATTGTTTAATCTGTATCTTTTGCAAAATACTTGCAATGAAACTTTTTTACGGACATCTAGTAGGATATTATCACACTACTACAAATATATCTGATTTCCAAATACCCAATATCCAAGTGAAAAAATTATAACTCCAAGAATTAAAATTCCTAAAATTATGAAATTTATGGAAAAGAAGAAATAACCTATGATAATATATGCAATAAGAAGTATGAAACATATAAATGCCCAACGAAGCGAATTATTAGAAGTTTTAATATCCGATGCTTTTCGTTTATTAAATTTACTATCATTTAATTGAGATCCTGATACCGTATAAGAATTTCCACATCTGTCACAATGATAATAATAGGATTTAGGATCCTTAAAATAAAGATGTCTATCATCTTGTTTAATATGCATTATACTATTACATGTTGGACATTCTTTTGTATCGCTAAAAACTTCCATGTATTGGTTTTGCATAATTAAATATGATTTTTTACATTTCGGACATGTATGTATTTTCCCAAAAACCATACTATATTCATCATATAATTTTCCATCACATTCGGGGCATTCATAAGACATAATATCACCATTTTAAAATTTCAGACCTTTCCAGCAAAAGAATTACTTCTCAAAAAAATTTAATTACTGGAAAGACACCTATAATCAACTATTAGATTCATATTCTTTTTTATATTTTCTTATAACTTCAATATCATCATTAATAATTATGCTGAAAACACCTTCTGATAGAATTTTATTAATTTGTTTTACCCGTTCGTCTTTATTGACAGTTTTTTTAGTTTCTTGCAAAATACCATCATAGTTAGGCGGATGAGTGAAATCATTTTTAAATTGCAATTTAATTTCATTTCTCCAATTTTTAGTAATAAACTCTTCAAGTATTAAGATTATATCTTCAGCAAAACTATTACCTAATCTAAGATAATACTTAATCTTATCTTTATCTTTTTTCGAATCAAAGCTTTTTAATAACATATTAAATGATCCATAATTTTGATATCCGAAAGGCAAAAATCTACCTTGAACAGTGTGAGCACAATATTCATTCATAAGTCGATAATATTTACTATTGGAAATACAATAAATTGAAATAGCTTCAATTGCATTAGTTTTATCAGTGTTCCAAATATACATTAATGATTGGGTAAATATTTCATTAAGAATATGGTGAGTTAATTCATGAATAATTGTTGAAATTTGATTGGATTCATCTAATCTGTCATCCACACGAATAATATTAAATGCATAACTACCATGTTCAGCACCTTTAGTTTTATATTCAATATCGGTATATGACAAGGCTAATAAACTAATTTTTTTAAAGATACTAATTTCTGATAAACTTATATCATGTTCTTTAAGAATGTTATTAAAATTATTTTTACCGGATTCTTTAATTTTAAATAGAATATTATCATATTCTTCAACGGTTAATTGATTATCTTTCAATAGATTTAACCTTTTTTTAGTAAATATATTTTCAAATTGATTTAAATCAGATATAGTTTTGTGACCCTCTATCTTATTTAAATCTAATTCATTTAATTTATTTATTTCAAATTCTTCATCTTCTTCGATTAGATAATTATCAGTATCTTTTTGAGTATTAAAAGAATTTAATATATTCTCAACATCAAATTTATTTTCATGCTTTTCTATTTTTTTGTTTTCATTGGAAATGATATTCTCAATGTCTTTTTTTATAATTAATGCATTATAATTTTCAGGATAATATCTCAAAGCAAAATTGCAATAAATTAAAGCTTTATCATACTTTTCAGCTAAAAATAACAAATATGCTTTTCCACTCCAAGCAAAAGAATGTTCATTATTAATTTTTAAAGCATTATTAAATGAGATATATGCTTTTTCAAAATCATTTAATTTTATTTGGCATGTCCCTAATAAAACCCACACATCATCGTTATTTTTGTCTTTTGAAAGAATTACTTTAAAATAATCAATTGCACGTGAGTAATTTTTAGATTTAACGTGTTCTATTGCCCTTTCAAATAATTCTTCATCGTTCATATATGTGCCTCACAACAACTTTCATATGTTATTAAATATCTCTCTAATTCTTCTTGACAGTTTAAATATAATTATTATTTGAGCTAATCTATTTTCAAAAAAATAAATGGGTTAGTATTTTAAATAGATTTAAAATTAATTAATTTTATTGATATTCTTTTTGATTCATACTTTCCAATTCAAAAGAATAAAAATAAAATTAATTTATCTAACTGCTTCAATTTTTAATATAGATGCAATATCTAATGGGATGCTAAGTATAACTAAATAAAAGATAATTACCCCTAATACTACTCCTATTAAATATAATGGAATAAGTCCAAAAGGTCTGTACTTTGCTCCGTTATTATAATAATCAAAACCAATTATTAATTGCAACCCTCCGAACATGCTGCAGAACAAAGCAAGATAGAAGGAACTAATGCCAAAATAGGAGAAATCATATAATCTAAAATAAAAACTAAAGATAAACATTACCAAAGCAGCTATTACTGATCGTATTCCCATTTTACTTGTAAAATTTTCATCATTGAAATCCATATTTTTCACCTTAATCTCCTTCAATAAATTTAATATTATTCATTAATTCAAGCATATTGTTTATGCGCACTGATAAATCAATATCTAAATAAGCTTTATCAATTGAACAAAAGCTAGATGATAAAATTACTTGGTTTCCATAAATAAAATATCCATCTACAACCGTGTGTCCAACAACCATACAATTACAATCAATAATTTTTAAAAAATTATCCACATCATCTTCTGTATAATCATCTCCATAACGATTCCATAAGAAATCATGGAGAACATTATAGTTATAATCATTATTGAAAATTTTATTAAAATCTTTTATATTATAAATAGAGGTAGAAGGTCCTGTATGGGATATGAACAATCCATTTTCTGTTTTAACAAAAAATGGCATTGATTTAAAAAATTTCACATAATTAGATAAATACGGTTCGAGTCTACCTTTTTTTACTTTAATTAAATCTTCAAATTCTTGGGTTTGATTACTGTGGCCTTTAAAAACGGGGCTTTTAACTATATGGCTCCATTCATGATTACCTAATAATGGATGGAAATTAGGATATTTATTATACTTATCTATGGCATCTTCAATTATTTCGATTGAACCATCATTGTCATCTGTGGAGTGAATAAAATCTCCTACAAAAACTAAATGGCAATCTGGATCATCACAGTCCCATAGTTCAATATATTTTTCATAATCCTCTAAATTACCATGCAAATCAGTAACCACCAAAAGGCGACCTTTCGCTGGCAATTGAACAAATTTTTCATTTGACATAAAACAACCTTATTTAAAAATAAGTGGAGTTAATCTCTGATAACTCCACCACCTACAGGGAATACACCTGGGCCATCTCTTCCTGGACCGTCTTTCATAAGATTCATAAGTTGTTGTCCAATATTGGCCATTGCAGGGCAATCTTCATTGGATATTGCTTTCATTCCTTCTTGTTTTAATTCATTTACTAAATCCGCATCTTCATCATCATATTCCGCCATCATTATTAAGAACACTAAAGCTTCTTTCATTTTTTCACATGGATCACCGCAATTAATCTCCATTTCCATTAAAGCACTTTCTAATTGTTCAATTTTTATGTAGTCTTCATTTTCAATAGCTTCATCTATTTCATCTGAAATTCTATCGAATTTTTCTTGACATTCATAACTTCCATTTTTTTCAACGGTTTTTCTTACTTGTTCTCTAATGATTTGAATTTTACCAATTTTTTCTTTTTCACCACATATTGCATCAATATTATTTAAAATTTCATTTAACTTTTTAATAAGTTTATCAGCTTGGTAAAGTTCATCTTCATCATTTTCAGCATTTTCTATGAAATCAGAGATATTTTCGATAATATTTTCTTCTTCTATTTGATTAAGATATGTTTTGATTTCTTCATTATCCCCAGAACCATATTCTGATTTATAGTTTCTATATTTATCTTTTGCATCAATGAATTTCCTTTTAACAATGTTAGGGTCAACAGTAGGAATGTCATCACAAAGGTTGAATGGGAATTTTTCACCAGTGTCCAGAACCTTAACATCAAATTGCATATTACGGGATTCATCAATATCTACAGTAATTGTTATTTCACTATTTTTTAGAATAGTTTTTTTTACATCATCACCACTTATTAATAATTCACCAACTTGTTCATTATTGGATGCTACTTTGGCAGTTCCGTTATATAATGGCATTGACAGATAAGTACTTGCATCACCTTGGGTAACTTCAGATGTTGTTTTAAAAGGTTCCATATTATGATAAGGTAAAAGAGAACCTTCTTTCGCTAAAACGAATAAAGTATCATCAGCTAATCCTAGACCTAATGTGTGAGGCAATATTATTTTTTGATTAGGTTTCACTTCATATTCAATTGCATTCGCTGAATTTTCATCAAGCTCAACTAAACTTCCTGTTGAATCATATAAGTTAATTGAATATTTGTTTATTTTATCTTCTGGAATTAATTCAAATTCAAAATATCCATCATCTTCAACGGATATTTTACCAGTACTTCTTTTTGTTTTAATATTAATAACTTCAATTGTAAATCCGTCAAAATCATCAACCTTATCAGATATTACTTCACCAGTAACATAAAATTCTTCATCCATTGGCCCAGTAGCTTCATAATCCAATTTTAATCCAAAACTATCTTCTCTGAATTTTCCTGTAGAATGATCAGGTATAGTTCCAGCAAATAATGCAGCTCCTTTTGCAACAACAGTTGTTGGGTCAATATCATATTTTAATGGAATGTCAAATTCTTTTTCAATATTTTCTCTAATAACTGGGCTGAGAGTTGAACCACCAACAAGGACAATATAATCAATATCACTAGTATTTAATTTTGCTTTTTTTAATGCATCATTACAATGGTTAATTGTTCTTTTGATATATGGGGTCATAATTTCTTCAAGTTCATCTTTTGTTAATGTATACTTAAAGTCATAAATCTCACCATCATGAACTAATAATGCATCTACAAATGCTTTAGCCCTATCAGAATTGGATAAATCTTTTTTTGCTTCTTCAGCAGCACCTTTAAGTTTAGCAAAAGCCTTTTCGTATTTTTTTTCTTTTTTATTAAAATCGGTGAGTCCTAAATCATCACTAACTTTTTTGGCAAAAATTTTGTATACAATATCCCAGTCAATTAAATTTCCACCAAGACGTTCGTCACCTGAATGAGATAAATTTAAAAAGTCATCATCTTCTAATTTAACAATAGACACGTCAAATGTGCCCCCACCTAAATCATACATCAACCATGTTCCATTTTCATCCAGGTAATTAGAATATGCATAAGCAGCAGCAACAGGTTCCATTATAATTGGGCTAAATTCAAAACCTGCAAGTTTAGCGGCTTTTTCTGTTGCTTTAATTTTAATAGGTGAAAAATCAGCAGGTACTGTAATGACGGCTGAATTAATTTTTTTGTCTAATTGTTTATAAACAGAATTTTTTAATTCTTTTAAAACTTCAGCAGATAACTCTTCAGGTAACAAATCCATTCCTGAATCTTCAAAATGATATTTATAGTTCATACCCATTTTGAGCTTGAATTCTGCAGCAGCATTTTTTGAATCAAGTAATGATTGTCTTTTTGCTGATTCACCAACATCAATATTACCATCTTCATCGATAGCTACAGCTGATGGTGTGAAATTTCTATTACTGATTAAATTTGGAATAATCGGAGTATCGCCGCCTTCACAATGGGCAATGATTGAGGTTGTTGTTCCTAAATCAATTCCAAAATCAACTTTTTTTGTTCTTAATTCTTCAGAGTTTTCGGTCATTTTTTCACCATTTTCCATTTTTTAAAGATTTTTTCGCATTGTTTTTTAATTTTATTTCTTTGCACCGGCTTTTGTAACAATGACTTGTGCCCTAGCAAGTTTATTGCCATTTAAATAAATTTCTGGCTTTTTTGTTTCTGTGATGATTGGTACTTCTAAATTAGGGTCTGCATCTTCAAATGCAAGTATGTCCATATCCATATGTACATCATACTTTTGACCAATAGGATTTTTTACTTCAAAGCCCCAATTGGATAATTTTGACATCAAAAGATTATAATATTCTGCAGTTGAATTAATTGGACGTATTGAATCATTTATTATTTTTTGACATGTCCTAACTTCATTTAATTCATTAGTAATATTTGGACTATTTTTATTAGGGTTTTCCATAATACTCAATATTCTTTTTTCGTGTTCGGATAAGAATTGAGTTACTTTATCTAATTCATTTTGTTCTTGATAGGTAGTAACAATATTACCAATAGTCCACGCATTTGTAATTAATTCAACTAATATTTTATTCATTTCAGATGAAACAACAGGGTTTTTAGAATCCAAATATTGAACATCAGCAACAAGTTTACCAATTTCCTTTTCTATTGCACGCATATGTTTTAATAATACAGTATCCATTTCAGACAATTCTCTTTGATTAGGAATGTTTGCTGCATTTTGTTTTATTATATTTTGATTTGGCACATTTTGATTTTGTGCGGATTGTTTTTGCTTTTTATTAAAATTTACAAATGGATTATCGTTGTTTAAATTGTTCATTTGTTGATTTTTTCTAGGTGTTCTCTTTGGTTTTTTAATATTTCTGTTTTTTGGTGAATTTCCATTTTGATTTCTATTGAAAATCCCTTTCATGGAATTAAAACGATTATCACTCATATTATCACCTTATCATTTATAAAAAGTTCATTACCGCATAAAATGCAAGGGATATAAAAATTACAGCGGCTACAGTTATGATGAAATTTCTATTGTAGGAGGATCCTCCACCGGAGAGTGTCGGAGTGTTACCTGTAGGAACTTCAGGTTTATCATCGTTGTTAGGTTTATTATCTTTATTAAGATTTATCATTAAATCGTTGTCTTCACTAACCCTTAATGTTCCATTATATGTATCATATCCCATTTTTGCAGCTTTACAAGAATATCTTCCAGGTGGTAAATAACTTATGTTGCAGGAACCCGAAGTATCGGTTTCACCATAATACTTTTTATCATTTTCGATATTAGTTAAAGTCACATCAACATTACTTAAATCATCCCCATCATTATCTCTAATTTTGACCCTAACAGTATATTCTTCTGTTGTTGGGATAGTTGGTTCAGTTACTGTTGGTTCAGAATCTTGTTCTTCATTTCCTAAATCTCTTAGTTGAAGATCAGTATCTAGTTTTTCTTTTAATTCATCATCAGTGGTGAATTCTTTTAAAGATTCTGTTATTTCCATAAATTTATTGAACCTTTCTTCATCGGATACTTTCATTAAAATTAATAGTAAAGTATTAGGAATTCTATTATAAATAAATCTGCAAGAGTCATTTATCAAGTTACTGGAAACAATATAGTCATTGAATGAATTATGTAAAATTGATAAATAAGGCAATATGTTTTCACTATACTCAATTAATAAATCTTGTTTTTCGTCATCATTAGAGGATTCAAAAGAGCTTTCAAATGGTTCTTTATACTCTTTAATTGAATCATCAATGGATTTGGTAATTTTGGAATTAAAACCACTAATAACAGATTTATCAAAAGGAGATTTTTGGATACTATCTATATATTTAAATATATAATCCTGTTTTCTTTTACTCAATTTTCCAGAATTTAAAATTTTTTTAATAAATATATAGTTGATATTCAATAAATTATGTGGTAAATCATCGAATATTTCATCTACAAATTCTTCGTTCAAACGAGGGTCTTTAATGTCGTTAACTCTTTCTTTAACGAAATCTTTAAAATTATTTGAATTAACAATTTGAGACCAATAGTTTAAGGATAACTCTAAATCACTGAATAGTTTTTTATTTCCTTTACCTTCTAAAAAACCATCTAATGCTCTGACATGATATAAAACAGCTAAATTATGAATTGAAGTCATATTCATTGTATTTGTATTAGATATGTCCTCCCAATATGATATAGCTTTATTATAATTATTTTCTTTTAAATATTCAACAATTTCCCCTTCTAATTTACTATCAAATGTTTTTGGCCAAAACCAGAATATTTCATCAACCAATCTTGTTTCGACATCATATAATCTATTTTTAGCATCATGATATTCATTAAATGAAGGTTCGGGTTTAACAGGTAATAAAAAATCGTTTTTAGATTTATCAAAAACATCTTTTAAAGGTTCATCATCTTTAAAATTATTTCTTTCCATAAAACGATCTACTTTAGCAATACGATTGTCAATTCTTCTGTTTTTACTCGTAATATCTAAACCAAGAATTCTAAAACCATTAGTCCTATAAATATTTTCATTTATATCCATTTTTCCACCTCACATGGATAGGCCTCTTTTCCATAATGACAATTTAGCAGAATATTTTTCCTTAACATCATCATCTGCAAGAACAGCAAATTCCATTATTCTAGCCATTTCAATTTTTTTAGAAGCATCCCACTTATTCTTTTTAATTATTTTCGCTGATTCATCAGCAATTTTATTAGCATCAAGAGTTTTTAAGATATTAATATTATCTTCATACATTTCATTAATATATGGATAATTTTCCATGATGTCAACTAATGAATTGACAGCTTCTGTTAAATCTTTTGATTCTTCTAAATCTGATAATATTGACCATAATGTGATATAACCTTCATATTCATCATTGAATTGTGGATTATATGCAATTGCTTCTTGTAATAAATCACTTGCTAATGAATAATTAGGATTGGCTTGGCTGTATACTTTAAATGCCTCTTCTTTTAATTTTTCATCAGGCATTTCATCTTTCCATAATCTAAGACGGTAAGTATATTTTTCACGTACATCAATATTATTAATAATAGCCTTCTCTAAGATTTCAATAGCTTCTTCTAATCTATTTTCTTGTTTTGCAAGTTTGAAAGCTTCAGATAATAAATCTTCTACACTTTTACCAAATTCAGGAGTTATCATTTCTTCATCAGTGTCACCATCAACTGGTCCGGATGATGAAATTTCTGAAGTATAAATCATGGTAGTTTCATCTACTCCCAAATCATCTTCCATATAATCTATGATGACTTTTAAAAGTTTGCCTGAATCTTTATATCTTTCTTTTGGATTAACTGCTAAAGTTTTCATTACAATTGAATCCAATTTTGGAGGTATATCTGAATTATAATAACTAGGTGGTTTTAATTCTCTTTCCCATGGTTTTCCAAAGAACATATCGCCCATGTCAAATCTCATTATTTCATATGGGAATTCATTGGTTAACAATTGATAGAATATCACTCCAATAGCGTATATATCACTCATTGTTGAAAATTTCTTATGGTAACATTCTGGAGCCATGTAAAGAGGTGTTCCTGCAACACTTAATTTATCAAATGATTTATCACTATCCTTTGCATTTGCTAAACCAAAATCAGTGATTTTTATAAGAGGTTTACCATCTTCAATTTTCATTAACAAATTTTGGGGTTTAATGTCTCTGTGAATGATTTTAGGACTATTAGTGTGTAAAACATCCAATCCCATTGCAATTTGTTTCATTATATCCAATACTTCAAGAGTAGGCATTATTTTATCTTGATTCTGGAAGGATTTCCAGTATTCCCATAAATCTCCCCCTACAACATATTCCATAACAAAATATGCGTAGTTTTTATCACGTTTATTTTTCAAACCAAAATTGAAAATCCCATTTTTGTCCTGTCCTGAAACTGAAATTATCCCTGCATCATGCATACTGATAACATTTTTATGTCTTATTAAAGTGGCGATTCTCGCTTCTTTGAAAATATTATCAATATTTTCACGAGGTAAGGGCTCTTTGTTAATTTTCATTGCACGACGATCATTTAGATATATATGATTTACAAGATACACATCTGCAAAACCACCTGCACCTAAAAATTTTTCAACTTTGTATTGGCCTCTGAAAAATTCTTCTACCATACGTTTTACATCATTTTGATTCATTTTGATACCTACTTTACTTTAAATTCCAATTCATTTTGTACTGCGGAAACAACAATTGTATCTCCTTCTTTGACTTCCCTATTAACTATCATGTCGGAAATAGGATATTCTAAAAGTTTTTCAACTGTCCTTTTAAGATATCTGGCTCCGAAATTAACATTATATCCTTTTTTGACTATAAATTTATAAACGGATTTTTTAACACTGAGGTTTATGGATTTTTCAGACATTAAACGTTGAGCCAAATCATCAACATATAATTTTACTAAAGATTCATTGTCTGATTTTGTTAATGAGTTGAAAATTATCACGTCATCAATCCTATTAACCAATTCGGGTCTCATTACTTGAGCCAAATTATCTAAAATACTCATTGTATTCATATCTTCTTGAGTTCCACCAAATGCGACATTATAGTCTTGTTTAGTTTCAATTTCCATATTTGAAGTCATGATGAAAATACAATTTTTAGCATTTACGGTATTTCCTTTTCCATCAGTCAAGCGTCCTTCATCAAATGCTTGTAAAAACACATCAAATACTTTAGGATGTCCTTTTTCAATTTCATCTAATAATACAATTGAGTAAGGATTATTTTTAATAGCATTGGTTAAAAATCCTCCTTCATCATTACCTTTATAACCAGGGGGTGCGCCAATTAATTTTGAAATAGAATGTTCTTCCTTGTATTCAGACATATCTACTCTAATTAATGATTTTTCACTTCCAAATAAGAAATTAGCTAAAGTTTTTGAGAAATATGTTTTTCCAACACCGGTTGGACCTAAAAACAAGAATACTGCTAAAGGTTTATCAGGATTATTAATGCCAGCGTAGGAATTTTTAATTCTTCTAGAAACTTTCTCAATGGCTTGATCTTGACCAATAATTTTTGATTTTAAAAATTCTTCAATTTTTTGAGCTTTTTCAAATTGTGATGATTCATCAGAAATTGGAACGCCTGTCCATTCAGATACAACTGTTTTAACATCTTCCTCGCTAACTACAGATTCTATATTTAATGAATTTGTAATGTCTAATTTTGGAATTAATTTACGTGAACATGCTTCATCAATTACATCTAATGCTTTATCTGGAAGATTTCTATCAGTAATATATCTTACAGATAAATTTACAGCCGCTTCAATAGCTTCATCAGAAAGTGTAACATTATGATACTCTTCATAATTTGGCTTTAAACCTTTAAGAATAAATAAGGTATCTTCAGGAGTAGGTTCCTCTAATATAACCGGTTGGAACCTTCTTTCAAAAGCAGGGTCGGTTTCAAAATATTTCCTATATTCTTGTAATGTTGTAGCCCCAATCATCACTAAATCGCCATTAGCCAATGCAGGTTTTATAATATTGGAAGCATCCATACTTCCACTAGCAGAACCCGCACCAAATATCGTATGGATTTCATCAACAAACAATATAACTTCAGGATTTTCTTTGGATTCATTGACAAGCTTTGTTATTTTTTCTTCAAATTCACCACGATATTTAGTCCCGGCAACTAATGATGCCATATTTATTTCAATTATTTGTTTGTCTTTAAGTAGATTTTTCATACTGCCATCAGTAATTTTTATTGCTAAACCATTAACTAATGCAGTTTTTCCTACACCTGGTTCACCTATAATTAAAGGATTATTCTTTTTACGTTTATTTAAAGTTCTAATAACTTGTAATAATTCATCATCTCGACCAATGACAGGTGTTAATTTGCCTTCTTTGGCTAAGTCAGTTAAATTTGTTCCATAATTCATCAACACACTATTTGAAGATAATTTTAATTTATTTGTTTCCTTTTCAATATTTAAATTAGTTTTTAATTCTTCAAATTCAATATTGTGGTCTTCAAAAAATGTTTTGATAATATCTGAAGGATTATTTAAAATAGCCTTAATAATATGAATGCATCGAACTTCATCACTATTAGTACTTTCTGCAATTTTTCTAGCATCATCAATAATAGATTTACAAGAATCTGATCGGGGAATCATTTGAGTTTCAGATTCATTTTCCCCTTCACCCTTCAATTCACGTATTCCTCGCCTTATTGATGAAAGTTTTATATTAAACTTTTTGAAAAAATCTGTAATTTCATCATTTTCAAATTTAATAAAATTAGCATAATCTTCATTATAATTAACCTGATTTTCTCCAAGTAAAAATACAATTTTTTCAAGGCTACAAATACCAATCAATAACTCATCTTCAGAAAAAAGCTCTTGTTTAAGATTAATTGCCTCAGCAGAACCTAATTCTTCTGCTAAATATACACATTTAGATAATCTTACCATTTCTTAACCTCATATGTATTTTATTAATAGTGTTTGATAATACAGTAAATGTAACTTACTACACAAATTTCATGAAAAACCCATCACAAAATTGACTATCTATACAACACTGCAATTATACCAACAATTAGTGAAAGAATTAATCCTGTAATAATGGGACCTAAATCCAATATTGAATAAGGAAAAGTTATATTTGGTCCAAAAATTATTGGAAAAATAAAATTCATTAATAAAAATATGATTATTACTGCTAGCAATGATCCAACAATTGCTGATGATTTTGAAAGTGATGTGTTAACTAAAGCACTTGGAATAAATGCAACAAGTATATATAACAACAATACTGATGAGATATTATCTCCGAAAAAGAAATGGACAATTGCAGCAAGAATTAATGCACAAATAATAGAAATGAACATTCCACTTATTGTGGCGCCAATTGTTTCAGATACATCCATTATATTACCTCCATTTAAAATATTTGTACTTGTGTGTATATATACATATGTGTACTATGTTTATAAAGAGAATAGTGTTAAAAATAATCTATAAATGGCTTTGTAGAAATCCTCATTTTTATTGAATTTGAGTTGATCGATAGATGTTGT
>NZ_CAMVPN010000028.1 GCF_947169325.1 uncultured Methanobrevibacter sp.
CATCTTCCGCTACAAGTGCAATATTGTCAGGATTTGCTTCAACTTGACTTTCAAAGCGTTTATGTATTATTGGAGTTTCAACAGGTGTGAAAGTAGGTAATTCATATTCGCTTTCCAATTCTATTTCATTAATCATCAATTTGTTAATGTCATTTTCAATGAACTGGTTTAGAACAAGATTAAGTGAATCCAGGAATTTTTGAATATATTCTTCACTATACAATTGGTCATTGTAATCCAATTTGTATAAAATTTTATCCTCATAAACAAAAATATCAAAGTTAACCTTATATGCTGTTGCAGAAAGATCTTCTGAAAGCAAAGCAGTTTCCTGATAATTTTTACCATTTATTGTTACTTCTTCAGACTGCAGGAATTCCTGATAAGAAAAGAAGAATTCAGGTTTTAACTGATAGTTTTCTGCAAGACTAGTATATGGGTATTCACTATGACTTATTGTATCTTTCCAGACATCATCAATACCATTAATGAATTCTTTAATAGTTTCCTGTCTGTTTTCGTTGTTGAATATCAATGGAAGTGTTTTTACCAAGAATCCCTGAGTGTCATAGTAGAACGGATTGGATCTTCCATTGAAAATTGTTGTAATCAATGTTTTATCACTGAAAGTGTATTTATTCAATGTTAATGTAAGTGCAGATAAGAATACTGCATTTTGACTTAATGAATAATTATTGCAGAATTCTTTAATGTTATCAGCGCTAAATTCCTGTATAAATGATTTTAACTGTCCTTCATCAGGATTTCCATTGAGGTTTGGTGTTAAGATTGTTGACTCAATTTCATGTGACAGTTTCTCATCAAAGAACTCTTTAGATTCTTCATATTTATCACTGTTTTTGGCATCAGCTTCAATAAGACTGTAGACATAACCGTCCACAATTTCCTGTGATAAATCCCTATTTTCATAAGCATTAGCAATATCTGCGAAAATATTGATTTGAGATACACCATCAGTAATTATGTGGTGGAAATCAACAAACAATATTGTTTCATCAGATGTTTTATATATTTTAAATCTGAATAACTGTTCATAACCGAAATTGAATGCTTTAACATCATTTTTAATAATTTCTTCATCACCGATTGAATCAACTTCAACAATTTCGATTTCATCAATTGGAGTGTCGTCATTTCTTTCCTGTTTTAGAGAACCGTCTTCAGTAGTGATAATTCTGGTTTTGATGTATGGATGAGCTTCAACTGTTTTAATAATGGATTCTTTCAATTTATCAGCATCAACATCACTGCCGAATCTTAAAAGAGTTGGCATGGTATATTTGATTACATCAGGATTCTGTACACATTCATAGTATACACCTAACTGGTTTTCAGTTAATGGGAAATAATCTAATTTAGAAGCCAAATCGATAAATTCTTCTAAATCTGTTTCCTGATCAGCGTTAGCATCAATTTCTGCTGCAAGTTTTCTAATAGTTGGATCATTGAATAAGATAGAAATATCCAAATTGATTCCCATTTCAGCATAAATCAATGAGTTGAATTTCATCAATATCAATGAAGTAAATCCTATTGCATACAAATCATCAGTAACACCAAATTGATCAGTATTGACCAGACCTGAAGCTATTTTGAAGAGTTTTTCTTCAAGTTCATTTTCAGGTTTGACGTTTTCAAGGTCAAGTTTTGGTTCAGGTAAAGCTTTTATGTCTGTTTTACCGTTTGGTGTTTGAGGCATTTCATCAATCTGCATGTATGCAGTAGGAACCATATACTTGGTTAATTTATCTTTTAAGAATTCTTTCAACTCAGAACTGTCAATCTCTTCTTCAGCAGTATAGTAAGCGCATAAGTGATCATTATTGTTGATTTTCTTAATTACAACAACAACCTGTTTCACTGACGGATACTTATTAATATTTGATTCGATTTCTCCAATTTCGATTCTCAATCCTCTGAGTTTGATTTGGTTGTCAATTCTTCCCTGAATATCAATTTCTCCGTTAGGTTTTTCTATTGCATAGTCCCCACTTCTGTAGTATGGGATGTCATTGATGGTCATGAACACTTCTTCGGTTTTATCCGGCATGTTATAGTATCCTTTACCCACACCGGTTCCTCCAATGTATAGCTCTCCCATTACACCTTGAGGCAGGAGTTTTCCGTCAATATCACGAACATCAGTAACGTAATTATTTAATGGATGACCAACGGTTATGTCATTGACATCAGTAACTTCCTTGTTGTTTGATGTGATTGTGGTTTCTGTAGGTCCGTAACTGTTGTATACAACCGCATCAGAGTATTTCTTGAAGTTTTCATATACTTTGGTTGAGAACTGTTCTCCTCCAAGGAATACACATTTTAAGCAATCGATTACATCACAGAACTCAGGCACTTCAAGGTATGAAGCAAGTCTTGATGGAGTAATTTCTGAAACTTCAGGTTTTTCCTCATCAATTAACTTAATTAACTCCGGAATGTTTTTAATCTGTGTGTCACTTGCAAGTATTAATTTCAATCCGTTTGAAAGGGAAGTCAATATATCATCGACAGATACGTCAAAGGAAATTGTTGCAAGACATAATAAACTATTATATTGTGATTTTGGATTAGATACCTGGTTTGCAATGTTTTCATGTGAAATCATCACACCTTTAGGATTTCCAGTAGAACCTGAAGTGTAAATCATGTAAGCCAAATCATCAGGAGTACTATTCACATCAGGATTTTCAGCATTTTCTTCTTCAAGCAATTCTTTTACATTCAATGAATTGCCGTCATCCCCATCGGAAATAATATAGTCTGCCCGACTGTTTTCATAAATATAATCGATTCTGTCCTGAGGATATTCCAAATCAATAGGAATATATGCGCAACCTGCTTTTAGGATACCCAATATTGATGCTATCAAGTCGCTGCTTCTATGAAGCATTACTAAAACATTGCTTTTTGGCTTGACTCCAATTTTAATTAATGCATTTGCAATCTTATTAGCTTTTTGGTTAAGTTCATTAGCTGTTAATGTTGCATCTTCTGCAACAAGTGCAATGTTTTCTGGATTTGCTTCAACTTGTTTTTCAAAGCGTTTGTGAATGAATGGAGTTTCAACAGGTGTGAAATTTGGAATTTCATAGTGTTTATTCAGTTCAATTTCACTTATTGGAATTTGATCAATATCAATTTCAATGAATTGATTTACAGTGTTTAAAACACTGTTTAAAAAGGTTTTGACATATTGTTCACTGTATAACTGGTCATTATATAACAAGAACAATTCAATATTGTCTCCAGATTCGTTAATATCGAAAGTGATTTTATAATTAGTTTCAACAGTATCCAGACGAGTCAATTCATAATCATTACCATTCATTGTAATGATGCTTTCATCAAAGTTATTGTAAGTATACATGAATTCAGGTTTTAATTGGAATTCTTCTGAAATTTTAGTATACGGATAATCGGAATGTTTAAGAGTTTCCTTCCATAACTTATCAGTTTGATTTAATAATTGTCTTATTGTAATGTTTCTGTTTTCATTGATAGACAATATAGGAAGTGTTTTAACTAAAAATGCCTGAGTATTGAAATAATTGGAATTTGACCTACCGTTAAATATGGTTGTTATCAGAGTCTTGTCTGAAAATGTGTACTTATTCAAATTCAATATTGTACTTGCCATGAATAAAACGTTAGGACTTATCCTTTCATCAGCACAGAATTTCCTGATTATTTGTGGATTGATGTTTTTAGAAATTGATTTCAATGCTCCTGTGTCATTAATTCATGGAAATATCTTTCACATGCAATGTACTCATCACTGTTTTCATTTTCCTTTTCAATCAATGCGTTTATATAACCGTCAATTGTTTCTTTTTCAATTTCTTTTCCTTCATACGCATCTGAAAAACTCTTGAACAGTATGTTTACAGATGCGCCGTCGGTTATGATGTGGTGCACGTCAAAGAATAGTATGACCCCATCATCAGTCTTGTAAATTTTAGCTCTGAACAGTTGTCCTCCCAACAACTCGAATTTCTTGAAGTTAAGATTATATATTTCCTCATCACTGATATGGGGCACTTCAACAATAGGAATATCTTCTATTGGAATTGAATCATCCCGCTTATGCATCAACTGGTCACCGTGCATGACAATTCTTGTTTTAAGATATGGATATGTATCAAATGTTTTAATAATAGCTTCCTTTAACTTTTGAGCATCAATTGAGTTGTCGAATCGGATAAGACAAGGTAAGTTATATTGTGGCTCATCAGGATTTTGTGCACATTCATAATAAACACCCAACTGATTTGCAGTCAATGGAATGTATGTTGAATTTTTAGCATCTTCAATAATCCTGTCAAGTTTCTCGGAATCTTTTTGAGCATTATCTATCTCATTTGCAATTTTTCTGATTGTAGGTTCATCAATCAGTTTAGAAATATTTAAATTGACACCAGTCTCTTCAAAGACAACTGCACTCAATTTCATCAATGTCAATGATGTAAATCCTACCGCATACAAATCATCAGTTACACCAAACTCAGTGCTTTCAGCAACAGACGCAGCAATATCAAATAATTTTTTCTCGGTTTCTATTTCCGGAGGAACTAACTCCAGATTAAGCACTGGTTTTGGAAGTTTTTTAAGGAATATTTTTCCATTAGGTGTTTTTGGCATTTCATCCAACTGCATGAATACTGTTGGAACCATATAAGTGGTTAATCTTTCCTGCAAGTATTTTTTCAACACCTTTACATCAATTTCTTCACTTGCAGTGAAATATGCACATAAATGATCATTATTGTTAATTTTTTTAACTACAACTGCAGTCTGTTTTATGTTTGGGAATTTAGTAATGTTTGATTCGATTTCACCAATTTCTATTCTCAATCCCCTGAGTTTAATCTGATTGTCCATTCTTCCTTTTGAAATCAGTTTTCCTTCGGAATTTTCTATACCAAAGTCTCCTGTTTTATAGAACGGTATATTGTTTATTGTGATAAAAGAATCCTGGCTTTTTTCATCCATATTATAATATCCTTTTGAAACACCGCAACCTCCTATATAGATTTCACCTAAAACTCCTGGAGGAAGGATCCGTCCATCAATATCCCTTATTTGAGCAACTACATTATATGGTGCGTCTCCTATTGTCAATTCCTTATCCATATCAGTTATTTTCTCGATTGTTCCGATTCCTGTCACTTCAGTACAACCGTAAATGACATAAGGAATCATTCCATCATTGGACAGAAGAACATGTGCCAGTTCGTCTGGAACTTTTTCTCCACCCATACAGATTTGGTTAATTGAAGATAATGATTTTGCAAACGGTTCATAATCCAAATATTGCTTTAAACGTGAAGGTGTTGTGAATGTGAATGCATCAGGTTTTTCTTTTTCCATTAACCTAACCAATGATTCGATGTTTTTAGCTTCATCATCATTTGCAAACACCAAAGTATTTCCATATGTTAAACTTAAAAAATCAGCTATAAAAGCAACAAATGAAACTGTAATGACTCCAAGGTTTTTCTCCATTTTGGAATATGCCTGATAAACTATATTTTCTTCATTTTCAGTGAATCCGCTTGTAACGTTTCTGTGAGTTCCCATTACTCCTTTTGGCAACCCTGTGGAACCTGAAGTGTAAAGGAGATATGCCAAGTCGTCTGGAGAAATCTCAACATTTGGATTTTCATCATTTTCCTCCTGAAGCAATTCGTCAATACCAATAGAATTTGGCATAAGGTCAATAGTTTCAGCAAGAATATAATCTGCCTGACTGTTATGAGCCATGAAGAGTATCCTTTCTTTTGGAAATGCCAAATCAATAGGAATATAAGCACAACCCGCTTTTAAAACACCTAAAATTGTAGCAATCAAATTGCTGTTTCTGTGAAACATTATGACAATATTGCTTTTAGGCTGAATGCCTTTTTTGATAAGTGCATTTGCAATCTTATTGGCTTTCCGGTTAAGCTCATCGTATGTTAATCTTTCGCCGTCTGCGACAAGTGCAAGGTGGTCAGGTTTCTTTTCCACCTGCTTTTCAAAACGTTTATGGATGAATGGTGTTTTAATTTCATTGAATTCGAAATCTTCATCTTCTTTTACAAGATAAATGTCAGATAAAGATGAATTGGAAATATCGATTGATAAAAATTGATTGATAATTTGATTGATATTATTGAGGAATAAATTAATGTATTCAACAGAATATAATTGGTCATTATATGAAGAGGATAATACAAACTCTTCGGAGGTTTCCTTGATTGTTATGTAAAGGTCATATTTATATCCTAATGAATCAAGATCCAAGTCCTTATTGAATGCATAATATATGCCTGATTTCAAATCATATTCCTTGATGACATCATCAATTGAAAAATCTGCATACTTTAAATTTTCTTCATAATCCTTTTGAATTTGCACCAAATAATCTTCAATGGATATTTTCCTGTTTTCAAAATTTGTAGTGAAAATTATATCATTTTCATGAAATATCAAATTCTTATTGGAAAAATTGAACTTATTTAATGCCAAACAGGTTCCTGCTAAAAAAAGAACACTTTCATTTATTGAATTTTTTTGACAAAATTCGTTTAATGAAACTTTATTAATTTTTAATTCTTCAGTATTTAAATTCGGAGTTTCAATCCCATTTAAATCAGGATTGAGAATTGTACTTTCATCAAATTCCTTAATAATCTCTAAAAAGTATTTGATATAGTTCACATTTTTATCAATCATAACCTTTCCATCCAAAATTTATTCAATATATACTATGTTTTTTTAAAATAAATAAATTAATCTTATTATATTATAAGGGACTGTCAAGATGTTAGCTCTTGATTTCTTTTTTCAATCCATCCATTTTTTTGAAGCATTATCTGGTTGAATACTCCTTCCATTGTTCTAAACTTCTTTTGGTGCGCTCGTGGCATTGTATTACCTATGTAATTTTCTATTTGGTTGTTGGTATTGTCTAATTTTCCTTTATGTCTTTTTTCAAGGAAGTGTATGAATTTTTTATATTCGGGGAAAAATTTTTCACCCATATAATCTTTTAAAAGCTTTAGAAAATTAATGGATTCTCTTTTTAATAAATCTACATATTTTATTGCTTTATCATATGTTTGTTGTTTGAATAATTGATAAATTAAACTTAAATATTCATTTATTTCTGATTTATAGTTGTCTATGAATTGATTTGATTTTTCTTTGATTTCAGTATCACAGAGATTTAATTCCATATTTTTTAAATCTCTTTCGAATCCTTTGCGCATTTTTGTTAATTCTGGACTAATGGTGTCATAAATATTTAATAATAAATGAAATGTGCAATGTTGGTGAACAAAACCTAATTATCTCATTATTTTATCATAACTTGGTTTTAAATCTGTAACAATGGCAATGCAGTCTTTTGGTCGAATACTGTTTTTTAAAAATTTTTTTGTAGTTTTTGAATCTTCTTTTTTAGCCAATAGCTCCGCTATTGGCATTTTATTAACAATATCAAAAAGAACATGCCGATAATTCCATTTTCTATTGATTCTAATCCATTGTACGTCATATGCAACGTAACCTGATATTTTCAACTCTTCATTTAAAAAGTAAAGTCCATCATGAATTAATAAAGATTTTCTTATCGTTTCATAAGACATTTTAATATCATTAAAGACATTATATGCCTAAGTAAGATTCCTTAATGAATCCCAACCCCTAGTTCTTAATTTAACCGCTTTGTTTTTCATTTTAATGGAAAAATTGCAGTAATCTTCATAAATTCCATTTAGCCTTACCTGACTGTATTTTCTGCATTTCTTACACAAATATCGTTTAACTTTAATAATAACACTAATTCCATTTTCTAAATATATTTTACGTTTGTTAAATGATTTTTTAATCACATCATTAGAAAAACAGTTCTTACAATGAGGATCATGGTATTCAATGACTCCTTTTTCATTAATAAAGCAATCTTCATCGAGAATTCCATCAAGATACAAAACAAATTGAACAGTATTTTCTCCAAAAGTGCTTTTTGATGATTTTTCATCATTTTTTCGAACAGGATCTGAATTCAAATAGTTAAATATATATTGTTTGCCATCCAAAATAAGACATGGAAGGCATTTATTTTTGGGTTTCATATATAAATATTTGTCTTCCAACCTATATAAAGATTATTATATCTTAATTTTTAAAAATTCAAGTGATTTAGAAAGGAATAAAAAATAGAAAAATTAGAAAATCCAGAACATGCTGAAAATCGAACAATAACTTATATTTAAACCTTTTTAAAGAATTTGACTAATTTTATGCAAAAATAAAGAAAAATAAAAAAATTTAAAATAAATCTGTCAAAGAGCTAACTTTTTGACAGTCACATTTTTAAAAAAATATGATTAAATATTAAATTTTTATTAAAAAATAATTCTAAAAAAATTAAATGAACAATTTAATATCGAAAAAATTAAAATAAAGAAAAATTCAAACTTAAACTAAAAATTGGAATAGAATAGTAATAGTTGCATTAATATCTTTATTTGGTTCAGGTTATGGTACATAATTTGGAGTTCCAGCAGATACATTTTCTCCAGTATAGATGAAAATGCTTAATTATCAGGAGTTCTAAAAAAAAGTAATGTAGAGAGAAAAGTTATACAACTATCACATGAGTTTTCATATATTCCTCTCCAAATAATTACATGATTAATATTTTAAATTTCAAGTCATACATAATTAGGTCAAAACAAGACTTTAAAAAAATTACATTTAATTCAAACATAAACACTGACCCCACATATCAAAAGTGGAATTAATCTCATCACCATTAGCATATTGCATTAGCTAATAAGATGATGGATTAATGACTTCATTATACGATATATAATGAAGTTGTTAATTTTTAATAGTTATTACAGTACTATTTAACCCTAATACTCTTGAATAGTCAACATTGTCTGCAATTTTATTTAAAACACTGATATTGTCAAATTCAAGATTATCTTTTTCCACTACTGGATTGAAATCGACACCAGTATCCTTAATTGATATTAAAATATTGTCAGCATTATTTCTAACAATTACGTCAATTGTATTAACTGTTTCATTGTTGTTGATGATGTTTACAAGCATCTCTTCAATAGCTAAACTGACTATTGCTGCAGATTTATTGTCTGATAAATAATTCTGAACATTTTGTGCCAATTCCACAGCATCTTTTACATTACCATTAATTGTATGTTCAAATACTTTTTCATCATCATTGTGCTTGTTGATAAAGAATCCTGAATATTCACCCTCTGTTTTTTTATGGATATATTTTGAATAAGCAAAGATGAACAGTATTGTTAATGCTTCAGCGATTGCAAATGAAATCCAAATACCGTTTCCTGCAAATGGAATGGACAATATGCATGCAAGCCCAATAGGCAAGACCAAACCTTCAAGCAGGGAAATAATAGTGGATAATTTATTTTTCTGAATTGCCTGAGCATAAAAAGTATATAAAAATGTAATAGCTGTTCCCACATAACTTATTGCAAATATTCGCAGAGCATTCAATACAACAGGAACATCTGCAGGATTTTTAACACTGTACAGGAACAATAACGCCCGAGGATACACAATAAATAACAAAGATAAAGCCAAACTTGCAATTACAACGATTTTTAAAGACCTGTGAATAATGTAATTAACTCCAGAATAGTCTTCTTCTTTAAAGTAAACAGACACTATTGGAGACATTGTCTGAGCAGTTCCTATTAAAAATATATATAATATGAACAGGCTATTATAGCAGATACCGAATGCCACAATACCTGATTTTCCAACATATATTCCAACTAAAAAGTTTATTACAAGCAATTTTAAAGTTAAGTATAACTGTGTTGAAGAAGATGAAAATCCGGAAGTTGCAATTTTTTTAAGGAAAGCGAAGAATTTGCCTAATTTTAATTTAATAAATTCCAATGTACGGTCCTTTTTAAAAAAGTAATATGAAATTAAAACTGATCCAACAAGATAACCTGTTGAAGTAGCCAATGCTGCTCCTGAAAGTCCTAAATGGAAATATGAAATATAAATTACATCAAAACATATATTAACAATATTTGCAATCAATATTGCCCTGAACGGTAGTGACGGCATACCATCTGCCCTTATAAAGTATGATAAACTCATCATATAACATAAAAACGGCATACCAATAATTAATGAATTGAAATATGAAGTTACCTCAGGAATCAGTTCGGGCTGGGAGGAACATAAAAACTGTGCAATACTGCCTGAAAATATCAAACCGAATATCGAAATCAGTATTCCAATTACTAAAAGTGAAATAATGGATGTTGAAAAATATGAATTACTCTTTTCATCATCAAATTCTGCCTTTGCAACAGAACAAAGTACACTACCACCCAATCCAATCATCCAATAGATTAGATTGACAAAAGTAATCACAGGAGCTACAATCTGAATTGGTGCAAGATTAGATGCACCAATTAAAAAGCTCACTATCAAACCATCCACAAATAAACAGATATTTCCTGCCATTGAAGTAAATAATGTCGGGAGGAAAAATTCACTGAATTTACTCCTCAATAGTTTATAATTTCTTTCATACATCATTAATCCCCTTAAATACTAAAGAAGTCCAGATCATCCAAATATTTCACAAAGTTATAGACATACTCTTCAGACACATACGGCCATTTAATTCCCAAACGATACAATGCCTGTACGGTATAATCATTTGATACAGGAAGCCAGATTTTTTTAACTTTACCAGAACCGATTGAAGTAATTAAACCTGAAACTCCTTCTTGTTTTGATTTATCGGCCAATGCATCATCCAATGCTTTTTGATATTCATCTTCCTCCACATATTCAATATTCAATCCCAGAGGTTTGATGATTTCAATTATATCTCCAAAACTGATACTGTGATAATCATATGGATGGAATACAGTACAATCCTTTGGAGTTTTTGACAGACTAATAATTGCTTTTGCAGTCATATCAATTGGTGAAAATTCAACATTGCCCATAATCATTGAGTAAGACATTTTTCCAATTGTAACAAATGCTTTTAAACGGTTAATGAATCCGTTTGATTCAAAGTTAATTTGGAATTCACTGTCAGAGCTTCTTGCCATCAGGTTTCCAACCCTCATGATTTTAACATCCAAATCATTCTCTACCGCAGCTTCAAGAACTGCCCTTTCTGCGAGGAATTTGGAGTTAAGATACTGATTGTCCACAGCCTGACCAATGAATAAGTCCTGCTCTGTGAACGGAACATCGACAGGAGGATAATTGTTAATACTTTCACCTGCAATACTGTAGGTTGAAACCTGAACATATTTTGCATTTTTCATTTTAGCAAACTTAAGCCCGTTTACAACACCACCAAGGTTAATGTCCTCAATGTCCGTTCCAGATGAAAAGTGTTTCACATTAGCTGCACAATTGACAATGGTATCAATGTTTACATTAATAAGTTTTTCAAAGTCTTCAAAGTTTGTAATATCCCCTTCAATAATGTGCAATCTCTCATTGAAAAGCTCTTCGTATTCATTGGAGAAATAATAGAAGAGAAGTGATTTTAATCTTTCCTCTCCGCTTAATACTTTGTTTGATCTTATGAAACAGTATACATCACCAGTTTCATTTTCCAATATTTCACGAAGAACATGAATTCCTAAAAATCCTGTAGCTCCGGTGAGTAAAATATTTCCCAAACTATCCTGAATTTCGCCATCAAGTAAGTTTTCAAGAGTGTTTTTCTTAAGTAATGAATCAATATCGGAATAATCATATGACAGTTCAGCTTTTTTCTCTTCAGACTGGTCGGATAATACCAATTCGGCCAATGCTCTTGGAGTTGGATTTGAAAATACATCCCCATAGTTCAGATTATAGTTTCTGTTTAGTGCCTCCATTGTAATTTTGGTCACTAAAAGTGAGGTTCCACCAATTTCAAAGAAATTATCTGTAGCACTTACTTCATCAAGTCCTAAGATTTCACCAAACAGGTTTGTAAAGAATGCTTCAATGTCATTTTCAGGAGCCACATATTCTGTTATTAAAACAGGTTCAGGTAAGTTTCTGAGGTCTGTTTTACCATTTGCTGTTTGAGGCATTTCATCAAGTTCCATATAAACTGTTGGAACCATATAATATACCAATTTTTCCGCAAGGGAAGCTTTTAAATCATCAATATTAATTGAGTATTCGTTTTCTCCACGGTTTTCCTCCCTGTATTCATCATGAACTGTGAAGTAGGCGCATAAATGGTCATTGCCTTTGATTTTTCTAACAACAACTGCAACGGATTTGATTCCTGGGAATTTTGAAAGTCCAACTTCAATTTCCCCAATTTCTATTCTTAAACCTCTGAGTTTGATTTGATTATCCATTCTTCCGAATACATAATAATCTCCTTCTTCAGTGACCTTAACAAAATCTCCTGAACGGTAAAATCTTATTCCGTTAATAACTTCATATGCCTCAGCATTTTTCTCAGGACGATTCAAGTATTCTCTTGAAACCCCTTTTCCTGCAATATATAACTCCCCTATTACATTTGGAGGCAATGGATTGGAGTCAAAGTCCATGACCATTTCATGAACGTTGAATAATTCTTTTCCAATGTGAATATCTGAGCTTTCAAGCTGAACACCGTTACAGTAGACAGTTGTTTCTGTTGGCCCGTACATATTAAAGAATTTTCCATTGGAATTTTGTGAGAGAAGCTCATATAATCTTTTAGAGAAAGGTTCTCCAGCATGAATATATACCTTAAATCCATACATAGTCTCCTGCATCGCTTCAATTTCAAGATACTGAAGCAGTCTTGATGGGGTTGCAATGTAAACATTTGCACCGGTTCTGTGGATTAAATCCATCATTTCAATTGGATCTTTATATTCAGTATCATTAGCAAATACCATTGGAACACCATTCAAAAGTGATCCCATAATTTCCTGCTGGAATACATCAAATGCAACTGTTGTTGTGGACAATACTTTATAATCTTCTTTTTCAAGATTATGAACCAGTTCATAAGTACAAACATTCCTTGGGTCAGGATACACAAAGTTTGCAATGTTTCCATGTTCAAGGATTACTCCTTTAGGAAGTCCTGTTGAACCTGAAGTGTAAATGAGATATGCCATATTGTTTGCATGCACATCCGGATCAGGGTTAGCAGTGTCTTTTTCTTTGAGCAGTTCATTAACATCAAGCAAATTATCTTCATATCCACTTAAATCTATACCTTTCTTCTCAATCACATCATCCACAATGATAAATTTGGATTCGCTGTCTGTTAAAACATGCTCAATTCTCTCAGATGGATATTCTGAATCCACCGGAATGAATGCTGCACCGGATTTTAGAATACCAAATATTGATGCAACCACATTACTGTCCCTATTTAATATAAACATTATTCTATCTTCAGGACCGACACCCCTTTTAATGAGGCTGTGAGCAATTCTGTTAGCTTTTTTATTTAGTTCATCATATGTAAATTCCCCGTCAGTGGCATATAATATTACTCTGTCAGGATGCATTTCAACCTGATTTTCAAATATTTTATTTAATCTGTCTTCAGGAACATCATCATATGCCAAATCATCGACACCCCAGTCATCGTTTTCAATGATTGAAATATCTTTCATCAATGTGCTTTCATCAAATGTCTGGAATTTGTTTAAAACTATTCTAATTGATTCAAGGAAAGTGCTGATTAAAGTTTCAGAGTATAACTGATCATTATATTCGCAGAAAATTCTGTATTGACCATCAACTTCCACAACATTAATGTTGACTTTGAATTTCAGTCCTTCATAATCAATAGACTGTCTTTCAACTTTCATTCCACCGATTTCAATGTCTTCAATGATTTTTCCATGATAAGCATATAATATTTCAGGAGCAATATCGAATTCATTTGAAATTTCAGTTAAAGGATATGCGGAATATGTCAATACATTCAGCCATTCCCCATTTATATATTCAAAGTATTCCTTAAGAGTTGAATCAGAATTTAATTTCAATGCTAATGGTAATGTTTTAACCATCATGGCCAATGTTTTCTGTTGATTTGGATTGAATCTACCATTAGTGATAGTTGCGATTAATGTATCACGATTATATACGAATTTATTTATAACAAATGATGTTGCTGCCAGGAACAAATTGTTCTGAGAGATATTTGCTTTTGAACAGAACTCATCAATACTGGTTTTTTCAAGGAAAATATCATTCATTGCGACTTTACCTTGTGATTCATCGCCGTTAATGTCCTGTGGAATTAATGTTACATCATCAAACTCTTTGACTCTGTTATTGAAGAATAATTTTGCCTCCTCATATAAACCGGATTGGCGTGTTTTAATCTCATTTAAGCAATATTCAAATCCGTCAAGCTCTTCAATCTCATAATCTTTTCCATCATAGATTTTTGAGATTTCATCAAATAAAATGTTTAAAGAGGTTCCATCAACAATAATGTGGTGGAAATCAGCTAAAAGCATTGAGTTTCCAACTATCTTAAATCTGAATAATGGACCCTCATCCAGTTTGAATGGTTTTACAAACTCATCAACATCAGCTTCATCAACAACTTCAATCATATCATCAATTTTTAAATCATCCCTTCTTTGCTGATATACTTCACCATTATCCATTATTATTCTTGTTTTGAGATACGGATGATTTTCAATAGCTTTAATGATTGATGATTTAAGTTTGCCAACATCAATTCCTTCACTAAATTCCATTTTCTTCGGAAGGTTATATGCAGTGTTATCCAGATTTTTAATGCAGTCAAAGTAAATTCCAAGTTGATTTGGAGTTAAAGGATAAAGTTCTTTAATATCCTGCGATTCATCATCTTCAATTTTAATTTCAGAAGCTATTTTTTCAATAGTTTTGTATTTAAGAATTTCAGTAACATTCAATTGGGCATTTAATTTGGAATATATTGCAGAGGTCAGCTGGATAACTGTCAAAGAAGTTAAACCAATGCTGAATAAATCAGTATTAACACCAAATTCATCCATTCCCAAAATATCTGAGACAATGTCAAACAGTTCTTTTTCAATATCATTTCTCGGTTTAATAAAATCATCTAGATTTATTTCAGGATCCGGCAAGTTTTTGAAGTCAGTTTTTCCATTTGGAGTTTTTGGAAAAGCGTCCAATTGTATTAAATAAGACGGCACCATATACTTCGGAAGTGAATCGATTAAATGCTGTTTTAAATCATCCAAATTAATTTGTGAAGTTGCAGTAAAGTATGCGCAAAGGTGTTCAATACTGTTAAGTTTTTTAACAACAACCTTTGACAATGCAATGCCTTCATAGTTTGCTATTACACTTTCGATTTCAGATAACTCAATTCTCAATCCTCTGAGTTTAATCTGAGTATCGTTACGTCCTGCAACATACAGTTCGCCTTTTGAATCCTTTTTACCCAAATCACCAGTGTTATAATATGGAATGTTGTTTAACTCCATGAACACCTTTTCGGTCTGTTCAGGATTATTCAGATATCCTCTTGCAATTCCGGCACCACCAACATATATTTCACCGGAAACATAAGCAGGCAGCTGATTTCCATCAATATCCATAATTTTATCAACTACATTAAGCATTTTCCAACCAGCAGTTACTTCAGAAGAGTCAATTAATTTGTAATGTGATGCTATTGTAACTTCTGTCGGACCATATGAATTGTAGATATCTGCTTTAGTGTATTTTGACAATCTATCATAGAGAACTGGAGGGAATCCTTCACCACCTACAATAATTACTTTACATCCGCCAACAACATTCTGAATTTCTTCAAGCTGCAAGTATTCAAGCAGTCTTGTCGGTGTTGAGCCAAAACCATCCGCATCAGTCTTTTTAAACAGTTCCACTAATTGTAATGGGTCAATAGCCTCCTCATCATTTGCAAATACCACCGGCAAACCGTTTAAAATTGTACCGAATATCTCCCTTAAAAATACAATGAATGACACTGTTGAAATTGATATGAACTTATCACATTTACGGTTGAGCTCATAAATCGGAACATTTTCATCCACATTGGCAATATAGTTTGATATTCCCCTATGAGTAATCATTACCCCCTTAGGTTTTCCGGTTGACCCTGAAGTATAAATTAAGAAACATAAATTGTCAGGAGTTAATTCTACATTCGGATTTGAATCATCGCTTTCTTCAAGTAATTTTCCAACATCAAATCTGTTTTCACCATCGTATTCGATATCCTCAGAAGTAATGACAAATTTTGAATCGCTGTCTTCCAATATCTGGTCAATCCTGTTTTTCGGATAGTTTGGATCAATCGGAATAAATGCGGCGCCCGCTTTGACAATACCTAAAACAGCCGCTATCAAATCACTGTTTCTCCTCATCATAAACATTACTTTATCTTCAACTTCAACCCCATTTTTAATTAAACTGTTGGCTATTTTATTTGCTTTTCTGTTTAATTCATCATATGTTAACTCGCCATCCTCTGTATAAAGTATTGTTTTATCCGGATTTTCCAAAGATATCTTTTCAAATATATTATTTATTACGCCTTCATTAGCCAGATCAATTTCAAAGCCCTCATCAAGTTCAATTTCACGTCTTATTGAAATAGAATTAAGTAATGTCTCATTTATGGTAAATTTATTCAATAATACATCAATGGACTCCAAAAATACGTCCATTAATTCTTTTGAATAGAATGATTCGTCATAACTGATATTGATTTTTCCACTTTCATAATTAAAGACAAGTTTGTAGTCTTTAGTGTCAAATTCATCAATGAAAAATAATATTTCACTTTCAAAGTTTAATTTCTGATTGTTTAAAAGGGGATATTTATTGAATTCTTTAAATGAATTTTTAAAATCATTTAAGTATTCTTCAACGCTTAAATCAGTGTCAAAATGATATCCTGCAGCAACACGATTATAAGCAATTAAAATATCTTTTGAAAATGAAAATTTGGTTAAATCATATAGGAAAACTGCGAGCAATAGCTTTTCCTTAGGCAGTTTATACTGGTTAGACAAATTTTGTAACTTATCCTCATCAATTGCTTTAGAAATCTGTGTAAATTTAACCTTATCACCACTAACATCCGGTGAAATTGATGTTGGATTATCAAATGAATTTATCAGATTATTATAATAATTTTCTGCCCTGAAAAATTCCACTTCATCCACATTGTAATCCCGACATTTTTTTGATGAATCTATGCTAACCTCTTTTAATAGATCTTTTAAACCTTGACCGATTGATTCGATTTCACTTTTATGGAAACATGCTTTATCATATTCAATGAAAATAGAATGCAAACCATTTTTATCGGAGAAATTTTTATTTATTCTGAAGTGAAGCGGGAATTTAATGTCCTTTTGATATGTCAGGAATTTAGAATCATGATTTGTAGAATTTGACACGATGGAAATAGTAGAAATACAATCAGGATCAATTCCTGCATTTCTCAAATCAGTTGTGTACTCGCTGAACTGCAGTTTCGCATGAGCCAAACCCTCTTTTAAAACGCTTTTAGAGTATGCAAGCAAATCATCAAATGTTAAATATTCATCATAGGTTAATCTTAATGGAATAGTGTTTACAAACATTCCCAGTGCATCATCTTGTCCAAAGTATCTGCCATGGACTGAAGTGTTTAAAACCAGATCTTTGAATAAGTTATTGCCACGTTTTAATTTTGCCAAATACAAGAAGGTTAATGCAAGAGATGTTACAAATGGTGAATAATTAAAATCTGAAGTCTGATCTAAAAGAACTTCAAAATACCCAAGTTCCGAATTATCAAATGAATACCAGTCTCCGGAATAATCCTTTAAAGTATTTAACCAGTATTTTTTATCACTTTTTGCTTCATCAGATTTTAAATATTTTAATTCTTCATCAACATAAGTTTCATAGGAATAATCAATTGGGACATATTCACTATTGTTTTTAATAGATTCGATGCACTTATCCATTTCATGAGGAATAATTGAAAATAAAGAAGTCCCATCAAGCAAAATATGCTGGACAACACCTATCAAAACAGCGGAAGATTCTGTTTTTAAAACTGCCCATTTATATAACGGAGAGTCAAATACATCATCAAAAGGTTTATCAAGATAATCTTTTATAAAATCATTTAGATTTTCATTTGAAACATCAAATGAATCAATATTTACATCAATATCTATATAATACTGCTTGAAATTACCTGTATCATCATTTTTAATTTGTAAATTCAAATATTGGGCAGATATTATTTTAATTGCTTTTTTAACATACTCCAAATCCTCCAAATCATAATCTTTTCTAAATTTAAGATAAAATGAATCATTATGAGGATTATTTATCTCTGAAAATAAAAGCATTTTCTGAGCTGAGGATAATTTAAAGAAATTCATATTTATTCACTTAAAAAAATTTAACTATACTAAAATTATGTAAAACAAAATATTTAAAATTAAACCTTGTAGAAACCCTCATTTAAAATACTTGAATTGCTCTGTAGATGTTGTATAATACATCTTTGAGTTTTGTTTCTTTATTTTGGAGTTTTGTGCTTCTACTATAGTTTCCTCCGTTGAATCTTCTTTTTATTACATAAATTACACTTTCTACGTTCATTTTTCGTGCGTAAACGTCGTGCCAGAAGATTGTTGCACTATTCAATCTGTAATGTCCTGTTTTTGCTCTTGTTTTTAATGGTATTTGGTCAAATGCACCTACTTCTTCATTTATGCATTTTCTTATTGCTTCTGTGTCGTATGCTCTGTCTGCTAGGATGTAATGTGGTTTGTAGGGTTTTAATTGTCTTATTGATGCGATTGCGAATTGTGTATCGTATTTTGGACCTCGATTTGCTGCGTAATTTAGGATCATTCTTATGTCGACATCGATTGCGATATGGTTTTTAATGTAGCTTTTTCTGCATTTACCCCTTATTTTTGCGTAATAATGGTCTGCATAGTCACTTGTGTGACCGGTTCCATCCATTGCTGCTAATTCACAATCTATTGGATGCATGAACAATATTAGGTTGTTTAAATCCTTCAGTTTTGTGTCTGACATTCTTATAAAGAATTTCTGAATTGTTGTGTAGTGTGGTAGCTTGTTAAGTTTTAAATATTTGGTTATTTTATCAGAAACGTCTAAAATTTCAATTATTTCACGATAGGTTGTTTTTAAGTAAGTTTTCATTGCCAAAATAGTGAATAATTGTGGTTGATTATAAATATGGTTGCTATAATCACAGGAATACTTTGGAAATATCCATTTTGCATAGTTAAATGTTAATTCAACAAATTATAATAATCTATTTTGATTTTCACCAATTTTAAATAGTTTTTCTTTTTGAGTTTTTCCACCAAGTTCAAGTCCAAAATCCAAAAGGTTTAAATGTCTAGAATTCAAATAATAATATGGAGAATAGTTTATTTTAGCGTACATATTAATAATTATTCTCCATTCTACTATTTATAAATTATTATTCGATTTTTTAATCAATAGGAAGTATTATTTCAAGTGTAAAAAAATTAAAGCAATAAAATCGCTTAAAATTAAAATCTGAGCATTTTACTAAAAATTTTTTTGCGAAGAACAAATTCAAGTGTAAAATAAAATGAAAAATAACATGTCAAAATCAAAAACAAAGACCATAAGTAGATTATTTGGCTAAAAAAAGCAAATAATATCGATATTCACCTAAATTTTGATATGGTTTCTACAAGGTTATAATTTCCCCAAAATCAATATTGTTTTGTAATTCAAAATCTGCGGAAATTACTAATCCACGGACAAATATACTGTCGATTGATAATATCATATCTAGCAAATTTTTTATATCATCATAATGTATATGGCCTGCCGAAGGATTTCTCACAATATAATTAACATATAAACTGCCATCATCAATTTCAATTTTTAAATCATTTTCCAAACTATTTTTTTATTAATGAAAAGTGATGTTTGTCTGTGATGCGCTTGAATTTCATCACATAGAATTAATAAGAATGCAATTGGGTTTTTATCGGGATGCAATTGTCCTAAATTAAAAAGGTTCCTTTGCAGTAAATTACGATAAAAACTATGTAAAAAAATAGCCGTAGCACTATCAACAATAGGATAAAAGAAAAAGTCGGGATTTTTATCATAATTTTGCAAGATATAACCATAAATCTTCAAAATTAAAAGTGATGAAATCAGCCCATAGTCAAAAGTAACATTTTCAATTATATCATTTAACTTATTTTCCAATAAATGAATTTTTCTTGCATCCAAATTAAAATCTAAAGCCAATCTATGAAATATTACTTGAGTGGGTTTAAATAGATTTAAAAAATTTGCAGTAGGATATTCATTTCTATAATTATCACTAAAAGAATAATCAATTTTTGTAATTGAATCCAGTTCACTGAAATCCAAAAGATTTATCTGCATATCTTCTCCATAAGTATTTAAAATAGAATTAATCTCATTGTTTAATAATTTTTTCATTGGTTTTGCCATAAATTCAATAGGAATGGTAATATCATAAAACAAAGATGCAATACCCCAGCGATATAAAAATTCCTCATCGGAAAATTCCCCTTGGGAATTTTTATAATATTTTTTATAAGGAGTTCTAATCACATAATTTTTAAAACAATGTTTATAATTTTTGTTTTGTGAATAAATGGCCAACCCCAATATAAACACATTAACGGAACATAATACTCTTTTTAATTCCAACACACAATAAACAAGTGAATGAAATATTTAATTATTTTAAATTTCAAAAAGTAGTGTGGAGAGAAAAGTTATACAACTATCACATGAGTTTTCATAAAATCATGATTTAGAAGAAAAATTAAAATATCATATGATTAATATTTAATTAATAAGATATAACCAAAAGGAGATATTATGGAAACTGTTGGAATGATTTTATGCGGAGGATTGGGAAAACGTTTAAGGCCAGTTACAGAAACAGTACCAAAACCCTTAATTGAAATTAAGGATGATTATACAATTCTAGACAAACAGTTATTCGATTTTAAAAATGCCGGTGTTGATGAAGTATATCTTCTTACAGGATTTTTACATGAGAAAATTAAAGAAAGATATGGTGATGAATACAACGGAGTAAAAATCCATTATGTAATTGAAGATGAACCATTGGGCACATTAAATGCAATTCGCTTAGGAATGGAAGCAATTAACGGAGATAAACAATGCATTATACGCAATGGAGATATTGTTTCTGATGTTAATATAAAAGCAATGATTGAATATGGGGTTAAATCATCACTGCCGGTAATCATGTTTGTCACACAAATGCAATCTCCATATGGTATTGTTGAAATGAATGGTGACCGTTTAGTTTCCTTTAAGGAAAAACCTATTCTTGAAGATTATTACATTAATGGAGGAATTTATTTCACAAAATCTAAAATAGATTTTGGTGAGTTTAAGACTGGAGACATAGAAAAAATTTATTTCCCAACTATTGCAAAAGAAAATAATTTGGGCTATTTTAAAGAAAATGGAATCTATTGGATTGCAGTAGATACTTATAAAGAATTAGAAGCTGTAAAAAAGGAATATGAAAATAAAACAGATAAACCTTGGGGATATGAAAAAATTTTAATCCTAACTGAAATGTATTCGACAAAAGAGTTATACATCAAGGAAGGATTTAGAACATCTCTTCATTACCATATTGAAAAGGATGAAACAATGTACATCCTATCCGGGTCAGGTTATATTGAATTTGAAGACAAAAAGGAATATTTCTCAAAAAATGATAGCATCCGCATTCAACCTGGTGTTGTGCATTCAATTGTTGCAACCGAAAATACATTGTTGCACGAAGTTTCAACACCTTATTTAGAGGATACAGTCTGCATTGAAGATTATTATGTTAGATAAAGGAATATGATTAATATGTCTGAGATTTTGAAAAACGGAATCAGCATGGTATTGCTTTCCTACGAGGAAGAAGAAAACTTACGTGTGCTTCTGCCGCAGATTAAAGAAAAACTGGAGGAATGCGGGGAACCCTACGAGATTATTGTTGTGGATTCCATGGAACCGTTGGACAACACCAGAGATGTTTGCGAAGAAAACTGTGCACTCTATGTGAATCAAGAAGCCACAGGCTTTGGCGATGCATTTCATACAGGCATCCGTTTTGCACAGTATCAGAAATTTTTTATTATGGACAGTGACGGATCACACAATCCGAAATATATTCCCGACATTTATCATATCTTTATGAGTGAGCATGCAGATGTGGCAATCGGTTCCCGTTATACGGAAGGTGGAGTGAGTAATGACTCCCTCATTTCACAGATTATTTCTCGTTTTCTCAATAAGGTATATGGCATTGTGCTGGGAATTCCTGCAAAAGATTTAACTACTGATTTTCGTCTGTATCATACTTGCAGGCTAAAAGAAGTGGAACCGGAGCTGACCAACAAGCATTTTGATATTGTGGTAGAAGTGCTTTTGAAATTGAAAATTAAAAAATCCGCTAGGAAAAAAAAGATTAAAGTAGAGGAAACTCCAATTATTTTTGATGAACGGATGTTCGGCGAATCCAAGCGTCTTCTTTTTGCCTTTTTCATTGCATATACAACTAGCATATTGCACTTAAGTGGATTGCGCCTGAAGGCTGCATTTAAAAGGAAGTAATTACATTAAATTAGTGATATCACATCATCTATTGATTCTGTGAAATTAATCCAGATACTGCATCTGTTAAAACTAAATTTACACCATTCAGTCACTCAAGAATTTTAGATTCTTCAACTATATCCAATTTCTTGATTTTGTAGAAAAATATAAAGATTACGATTATTGAGACTGCAAAAATAATTATGCAGGTTGAAATCAAGTTTGCAGATGATAATGTAGCTACTTGATAAAATCTTTTGCTTGATGACGCCCACATTATTGTTTGAATATAATAACCTAAAGGAATGCCAAGCAAGATGCCTAGACTTATAAAAAATAGGCTCTGGATTGCCAACAGTTTTGTCACTGCCCAATTGCTAAAGCCCAAAATCTTAAGAATTGTGATGTCATATTCCATTTCGAGAAATGTCAATGCAAGCAAATTATATGTAACGACAACTGCCAAAACAATGGCGAAAAACATCAATATGGAAACCAAAATCAATACGCTTTGATAAAGTTCATTCCAGTTGTCCTCCATATCTTCAAGACTGTTTACTGCTTTGATTCCATCATATTCTCCATCCACATGTTCGGAGGTTATGATACTTGTTGGCGTGAAATTCAATCCCAATTCATCCAATTTACTGGCCGAAATGATTAATCCCTGAGAAGAAGGATCAGCATGTATTTTGTCAATCTTTACATTAACCCAATTGTCCGAACCCTTGATGTGCCACTTGAGAGTATCCCCAACACGTATATCCAGCGAATCAGCAATTTTCTTTGAAACAGAAATATCTTCATCATTGATTTTTATTTTTTCATGATTGTCATCCGTTGGAGTAATCAAATCCGTTTCATTTAAAACAAGAAGCGTTCCCGAAGTTTTTGCATTGGCAGATTCCATGTCAATGTATGATTCCATCAGCTTGTCACCATTGACCTTTCGTGCAACATTATCAATTTGAGACAATCCTACATCCTTGTCGATAACCAATTTTGATTCAAAATGATTGATTTCATTGAAGTACCAATCCTGTGAATCGTTTATTCCATCATTCAATCCAAATGCCGAAATCAGGAGTGCAGTACATCCAACCACCCCCAAAAATGTCATCAATGCTCTGAACTTATGTCTTTTTGAATCCCTATAATTCCAACGGATGTTGAATGGAACACTATTCCAGATTCTGAATCTTTCAACGAAAGTTGAAGTTGATGCTTTTGGCACATCAGGCCGTATCATGCTTGAAGGAGGCTCATGAATTATATTTTTAATTGCAAAATATGAAACTAAAATTGACATCAATATGCTTATAACAACTATGTGGATGAAGTTCATGAAACCTGCAGGATTGAGATAAGGCAATCTATACGTATCATACACTGCAACATATGATATTTTAGGCAATATGATAGGTCCTAAAATCAAAGCAAGTATTGATGCTACAGAAACTGTTAATACACCATAAGAAAGATAATGTATAATAAGGGCGCCGTTTCCAAATCCGTTGGCCTTCAGGATACCTATTTGGGTTCTCTGATGTGAAATCATCCTTTTGATTGTTGATAAAAGAATCAGCAGAGAAACCAGAATGAACACAAATGGGAAAATATCTGCAGCCATTTTATGCTGGCTGATTTCATTGTCAAATTCACTTACACTTGGATGTTCGGATTTCTGCAGGAATGAATTGTAATATCCATCCAGACGATATTCCAGCAGCTTATCATAAGTTTCAGGATTCCCCTCAAATTTAACATTCAAAACATTGTAAGGTACAGAATCTGATGGAAAAGCCTTATGAGACATATAGGCAAAGCCATGTGTGGAAAAATTCTGTTTTATCAAATGACTAGGCAAATTGAAAACATATTCCGGAGAGTAACCCAATCCCCTAATTTCCTTTTCGATTTGAATGCCCTCACAGTTGAATGTGATATTATCTCCCACTGCCAGATTTCTCGCATCAGCAAAATCCTTATCCAACCAGACGCCATCCGAATCGTTAATGTTTAGATTTTCCCCTTCAATCAAATAAAATTTGGACATTGTATTGTTTTCAACAAAATGCAGCGTGATGTCCGGATTGTCATCAAGTTCTGCCAGCGAATCCAAAACCAGCTGTCTTTCCATTTGGGTGGTTGGCCCAAGCATATATACCTGTTCTAGAAAAAGTTCATTGAGATATGGTGAATAAATCCAACCGTCCGCAATATTGGTTTCATCATAATAATTATCAATGCTTGATTCAAGACCCATTTCTTCCGCATTAATCCCTGAAAATAGAAATACTCCCAAAAATGCCAATAAAAAGATTGAAATGAATTGAAATTTGTAATCGGAAATGTCCCTCAACATCTTTTTAAAAAGCATGATCCCACCATTTTAAATCTCTATGAACTTCTTTGGAAACTCATTAACTGTTATTCTTTCACCATTATCATTTTTTATTCTGATAACTGTAATTCAGGAATGTCTTGAAATCGAATACATAATAACTCCATTAATTTCACTTAAAATCCAAATATATTCATTATTTTTTTGAAAAGAAATTTTGGAGTAATTTTAAATATTAAACCTCTTTTTATAAATTCTTTTACAACTTTTGACTGATTGTCCATGTCCCCATACTCGGAAATAATATTTTCACAATCACTTTCTTTCGCTTTTTCAAAAATATAATCTAAATCGTTATCATTAAATAAATTTAAAGTTTTATGTACTTTAAATTGATAGCTAAATTCCTTTGAATATTTTTTATTAAATTCTTTTTGATATCCTTTCAACAATTCCATATTATCCTTTTTTATTGCATCAGTAATGTATTTGCTAGCTATTTTACAGCAATCGAATGCTATCAATAATCCTCCACCTGTGGTGGGTTTAATTTGTGATGCAGCATCCCCTATTAGTATTGCTCTTTTTTTAACCAATTGATTTTTGTTATTGAAAATAGGAATGAACCCTTTATATTTTTCAATTATTTCATATTCAAAATTTTCATTCAAGAAGTCTGTTATAATTGTGTTTTGCTGTCTGTGGGAATCATTGGAAAACAATCCAACTCTACAAGTATTGTTTTGAAGAGGAATAATCCATAGAAAACCGGGTACGATATCTCCATAAAAACACACATCGACATAATCAACTGATTTTCTATTTGATTTTCTAAAATTGTCCCTATCTTCATCATTTATTGAAACAAGAATTTGGGATGCATTGAAATTCTGCTGCATATTTCCAATAGTTTTAGATACAGTGGAATTGGACCCATCACATCCAATAATGACTTTTGAGGTTATGGATTGTTCATCTGAAAAATAAGTTATCCCCTTTTCAATATCAACATCAATAACTTTTTTATTGATTAGTCTAACGCCATTTTGAATTGCACGATTTGATAAAAATTGGTCATAACCCACCCTATCAATTACATAAGCTACACTTTCATCTGTCCCGACATTTAAAATATGGTTTTTGGAATGGAGAAATGCTCCATTAATTGTGTTTATTATTATTTCATCAGGCAGTTCATTATATTCAAAAATATGTTTGCTTAAAATTCCTGCACATTGTAACGGATATCCTATATGTGTTTTCTTTTCAACCATCACTACATTTAAATCGTTTTGTGCAAGGTAAAATGCTATCGTTGAACCAACAGGTCCTGCACCAACGATAACAACATCATAATCATAATTCATTCAAATCCCTATTTTTTAAATTTATCAAAATTCGTTAATGTCTTTGAAATGTAGAATCCTATTTCTTTAATATAATCATGATTTATATAGGATTCAAATATTAGGGTTCCCATCATTTATTAAATAATTATTTATATATTAGAATTTACTTTTAAATAAAGTTTGGCTTTTAGAAATGCTCATTTTAATTGATTTGAGTTAATCAGCAAATTTTATATATAATAGTTCAATTAACTTCCGCCAACTTTTAAGAAATTGGGAATTCTCGATATTTAACATCCTCTTGTGAGCGAAATGTTATTTTCGAGCAGATACCATGCATCTCATGCCATGACAATTCCAATTGGAAATTGTCTTTATTACTTCATCTATGGTAGCAGGTACTAAAAAATTAAACATATAGAAAAAAAACAACTGAAAAGATAAATAATTGGATAATTAGTAGTCCGAACGGAGTCGAACCGCTGTCTTTAGGTCCAGGGCTCAAGGATTGCCACTACCCTACGGGACTATAGGATTATTTTTAAAATCATCATATAAATAGCAGTGAAAAGAGAAAAGCAGTACAAAAATATCATTAGTTTTCATAATATAACCTCAATTAATTTAATTAATTAATAATTTAATTTTTAAGTTATATATAATTAATAGCTATTTAATTAATACCCTCATCTACAATACTTAAGCAATGCAATAACACAGATTGTTGTTGGAAACATTGATATCAAAAACTGATAAAATAAAAGACAATTATTATCTATTTTATAAATAATAAAATACTGGATTCAAAATGTGCTCTCAGAATTATTTCACAAAAAATTCCACTTATAATAACTGATAATAGACATACCTTGAAAAAAATCTGAAAATATGAATATTCATGTTTATACTCAAAATATAATTCAGTATATTCTCGAGTAATATAAGCACCAAGGAATAATAGGATAAATGGGCATGATTGCAAGTACACTTCATTATTTAAAAATATTGATAAGAGCACCATTATTAAAAATATGCTAAAATATATTAAAATTGTATATTTTATCAAATTTTTCCTTTTTGAATCAAAAGACATATCCATTCACCGGTAACATATCAGTTTAAATTTATAAGATTATGAAATTTTATGCACTGCAAATAATTAATTTTTTTCTTATTTTAAGTCCAGTAAGTTAATTTCATCAAATAGTTTGAATTCACCATCAAAGCTTGCAAAATAATCTAAGTTATAATATTCATATATTATAACTTCTGAACAATCTATAAATCCTAATTTAAATCTGTTTTTATTGTATTTTTCAAAGATTGCAAATACATTATCAGTGTACATGTTAATATCTGATTCGTTGATGATTGTGAAATTATCTTTCATATAGTTATATACTCTTCTAACTAATGCAATATCCTTTGTTTTTTGGCCAAGTATTGTCATTACTTCAGATACAATTCCATTTGAGATGTAACAATCATTACCTAGAACTTCTTTGTTTTCTATTGCTCTTTGATGTAATGGATCATTTTTTCTAAATATTGCAATGATGAATG
>NZ_CAMVPN010000029.1 GCF_947169325.1 uncultured Methanobrevibacter sp.
TTAACAAATTCATTTCCAATCATTTCCACATAACTGTCAGAAACAACTGTCCTTCCAGCGTTATTATAATCATTGGACAATAAATCCATACCAACAGCAAAGATAACATCTTTGAAATTGCCTCCAGGAGTGTTGTACAAGTAAACTAAAGTACTTGGATAAACAGCAGGAGTAGGATAATTCTTATTCAAGACAAGAGTATTATCACCAGAGACATTTAGTAAATCGCCGACCTTGTAAACTAAAAGACCGTAGCCATAATTACCGTATTTGCCGAGGTTGCCTTGATCTCTATAGAAGCCTCTTGGAGCAACGGATACGCCATTGAATGTCACATTGAACATGTCTTCAGTTTCATTGTAGGATTTGGCATTGAACCAATTGTATGGGATAAATACCACTGCCTCTTTAAGATAAGAATCATCAGGGATATTGACGGTCCATACATCTGTTCTGTTCATATCCTTAGAACCTAAATATGTGCTATCGTCTTTAACATCAATTACAACATCCCCATCAATCACATAATGGAATTGTTCGAAACCTGTGACATTGTATTCCTCATCATGACCTAAATAACCGTTATACAGTACAGGAACAGTTATCTCTGATTTATCTAATAAATAATCATTTGCATAGACGTAGACTGTATAATTGACTTTTGTATTGTTTGCCCCGTTTACAGTAGATTCATCGATTGGTCTGATTGTAAGATCGGTCAGTAAAAATTCATAAGTTCCATTGGTTAATGTTGCATTAACCTCATCAACTTCAACACCATCAGCATGTAAACAAATAGTGTAATTACCATTTAAATCAGTTGATACTGTGACTTTCAATGTATTGTTGGTTCCTGCATAGGCGGAAGGAACTGATGTGTATTCTGTTTTGATTGAATCAACGGTAGCAACAAGACCAGTATCAATTACCATAAATTGAGGTAAAGCCAAAATGGTGGAGCCTGTAGCTACAAATGAAACATTATTCAATTCAGCGAAAACATCGGTAACGTTAGCTATAAACAAATCGGTAGTTGAGGAAGTTCCATTCCAAACATTCACAAATTCCTTACCATTGAATATAATGTTACCTTCACCAGCTTGAGCACTGGCGGCTAAAACATAAAGTGAAGCATCAACAAAAGTACTATTACCCAAGTCCATATCAGTGTCAGACTTAACTATTCTGCCAGCAACATTATTGGAGTTGGACAATAAATCAGCACCCAAATTAAACATTATATATTTTAAACTGCCAGGAGCATTATACCAGTAAGCCAAAGCACTTGGATAAACAGCAGGAGTAGGATAATTCTTATTCAAGACAAGAGTGTTGTCACCTGAGAGATTTAATAAATCAACAACCCTGTATATTAAAACACCGTAACCGTATTTGCCGTAGTTGCCCAAGTTTCCTTGGTCCCTATATAATGATTTTGGACTAATGCTTACGCCGTTAAATGTTACATTAAACATGTCTGCAGTTTCATTATACTTGTTAGCGTTGAACCAATTATATGGAATGATTAAAATTGCATTAACAAGTTCCGCATCTTCCAAATCGATAGTCCAAACATCGGTTCTGTTCATTGCAGAAGCACCTAAATAAGTGCTAACGTCTTTAACGTCAATTACAAGATCGCCTGTAGCAACTTCATAAAATTCCTCAAAACCTGTAACGTTGTATTCCATGTCGTAACCTAAATTACCGTTGTACAATACAGGAACGATTTTTTCTGCAGAAGCTACTTCATCACCCTCTAAAGCGACATTGACTGTGTAATTCACTTTGACATTATCTGCACCGTTTACGGTGGTTTCATCAATGGCCCTAATTGTAGGGTCATTAATTAAAACAGTAGATTCAGTTTTACCATCGAGTTTCACAACAGTGCTGTTTACTGGAGCACCGTCAGCCAATAGCTGTACTGTGTAATTGCCAGCCTTATTAGCCTTAACTTTGACAGTTAAAATGTTGTTGGTACCTGCATAACAAGTAGGAACACTGGTGTATTCAGTGTTGAATGTGACTTCTGCTGCAGGTTGAACTTTTAAAACTGTTAAAACATTCTTAAGTGAATATCCTACATTTGTGGATAAAAGTTCAGTTTTTGATTCTGCATTCATCTTGTCAGCAACGTTCCAGTTACTGTATTGATAAGTGCTGGCTGATGTATGATTATCAGGATTACCAAGGAATTCCCCATTCAATGTGTAGTTTCCATCTTTACTGGAAAGTGCAATATTTGTTAAATCAGCACCAATAACACTTTTTAAACCAGTTGTATCGAATGTAGTAGTGACATTGCCTTTTGTCCATCTTTGAGTAGAATCCACCCAATAGTTAATGATATCATTATCACCATCATTATACGCTAGAACTAAAGCAATGAGTTTTATTCTACCATCAAATGATTTATTATCCATTTTAAAAGTATCAACTTTAATGACAATTGATGAACCATTTAATCCTTTTAAAGAACTTGTAATGTCATAACGCATTTGATAATCGGAATAACATTTGTCAATATGGTCATTTACAGGATAAACAGTTCCATCAGCAGTCCCATTTTCAATCCATAACTCTTCGCTTGCTATTTGATTTTCACCGTTATCAGTTTTCAAACTCACATTGGCATTTGCACCATAAGAATTTGATGCACTGCCCGAATAGACATTTACATAGACATTAGCACTTTTAATGTCTTTAGCATCAGATGGAATGTCATAGGTTAGACTACCAGATGTATTATACGGATTTGCCGTAGCCACATCGACATCACCTGAAACCTCGCCAGAATAAGTTTGTAAATCGTCTGCGCTAACAGCGCTTAGAGAGAAAACTATCATGAAAACCAACACAAATAAAAATATATATGATTTACTTTTCATAATATCCCACGATTTTTTCTTTCGGCACTTTATTTAAAGTCTGGAATAAAAGGAAATAATAGGTATCGTAAAAAATATAATACTTTAAATAAATTAGCCTTAATATTACTGAAGTAGTAATAACAATATAAATATTTCTTATTACTTTTTAGGTAAAAATTAGAAAAAAAGTAATACTTATCGCAAAAAGTAATACCTAATCAATTAAAATGAATGAATAAGTAATAAAAATTAAAAATCTATAAACTAGAAAAGTAATACTCTGTAAAAAATATATTATTATGAATTAAACATTATCCACAAATGCATAGAAATACAACATGCATTAAAAAAAATAGAAAAAATAGAGAAAAAACCCTATTTTTTTATAACCATTGTAGTTTTTGCCCTAATAGTATACCTTGAATCGCCTGAAGAAATTACAACCTTATGACTGCCTACCTTCAGAGATTTGGTGTTAAACTGAGCAATGCCCTTACTGTTGGTCTTAACAGTCCGAGTTATATATTTCTTGCCAGTGTATATCTTTAATTTAATATTAATGCTTTTGACTACCTTTTTGGTTGCCTGGTTTTTAACGGTAACCTTAAAGTATTTTGACTTTTTGAATTTATTGGTTACCTTTGGTGCATTTACAGTTGCTTTAGCCTTGGATACCTTGATTGATGAAACTGCATCTTTAACATCATAATTCTTATTTGAGGATGTGATTTGAACTTTATGGGTTCCGATAGCCAATGTTGATGCATCCTTAAAGCTTGCAACACCTTTTGAATCCGTCTTAATGGCCTTAGTGACATATTTGCTGCCAGTGAAAACCTTTAAAGTAATTTCCAAACCTTCAATAGGACGGTTTTTTGAATCCAAAGCTGTGACCGTGAATGCCTTGGCTGAATCATATGTAGCGGACAATGCTTTAGCATTCAGGCTTGCTTTAACTGGTGCCTTTTGGGTTGTTATGAGGATTTGGTTTAAGGCCAGAATTACAGATCCTGTTGCAACAAAGCGAACAGCGTTTGAATCTGTAAGTGAATCTGAAACATCAATAGAATATATTTCGACAGAGTTGGAAGTGCCGTTCCAAACATCCTCAAATTCATTTCCATTGAATATTATGTTGCCTTCACCGGCTTGAGCGCCGGCTGCAAAGACAGCAAATTCAGCTCCAGTCATATCCTTGGAAGAGGCATTTATAAGATTTGCTGCGTTTACAATTATGCCTGCATCATTGTAAGAATTGGACAACAGGTCTGCACCATTTAACATGTAAACGGTATGTATATACTCACTTTCAATATTATCATATAAATAAATCAGAGTACTTGGATAAACTGCAGTCAATCCGCTTTCCTTACTTAGAACCAGAACATTTTCACCAATTTTAGCCAAATCAGTCACATCATATATGAATAGACCGTATCCGTATTTTGCATAATTTCCCAAATTGGACTGGTCCCTGTAACTTGATTTTGGAGCGATTGCTTTGCCGTTGAATGTTACTTTAAATGAAGGTCCGTTCGGCCCAGTCGCATCACAGGTATATGCAATATAGACAAACGCTTTTTGTAAGGATGATGTTGCATTCAAATCAATATTCCAGATGTCTGTTCTGCTCAATGCTGAAGCAGACATGTAAGTGGATTCATCCTGATAATCCGCCATGATTCCTCCAGTAACGGCAAAAGACTGAATATCCTCAATATATGTTGCATTGTAAGCCAGATCTTTTCCCAAATAACCATTGTATAGAACGGAAACAGTCTTGTTGGCGATTCCCACAATGCCATCACCTAACTTCACATTAACAGTGTAAACTACTTTAGAATTATTGACCCCATTTACGGTGGTTTCATCAACTGGCCGAATAGTAGGGTCAGACAATAAAAGTGTAACATTGTTTGTACCATCCAAATCAACATTGGTGCTGTTTACTCTTATTCCATCAGCCAATAGTTCCACCAGATATTTTTCTGCAAAATTGGAATTCAGTTTAATGGTCAATGCATTATTAGTGCCTGCATAAGCAACATTGGCATATTCGATTTCCAGTGATGCATTAACGGCTACTTTTTTAGACTGCATTTTCAGGAAGGTCAAAACAGTTTTAAGAGAACCATAATCGCTTTTGCCCGCCATGGAAATCAATTGAGTATTTTGTCCTTCTTTTATTTTATCAAAAACGTTCCAGTAGTTGTATTGGTAATAATTTCCTGAAACGTGCTTATCAGCATCACCTAGGAAGTTTCCATTCAATTTGAAAATTCCATCACCGCTTGAAAGGGCAACATTTATCAAATCCGCAGCCACAATATCTGATACTCCGGCAGTATTGAATGAAGTTGCAACGTTTGTCTGTGTCCATTTCTGTGTAGCATCATACCAATAGAAAACTTTATCGCTGTCTCCGTCATCATATGCCAAAATTAATGATATGAGTTTGATTCTGCCATCGAACTGTTTATCATCCATTTTAAATGAATCGACTTTAACGGCGATAGATGAACCATTCAATCCTTTAACTGAATCGGTTATGTCGTAATGCATCTGATAGTCCGAATAACATTTATATGTGTGATTATTTACTGGATATATTGTTCCATCAGTGCTTCCGTCTTCAATCCATAATTTTTCGCTTGCTATCTGTTTTTCACCGTTTATGGTCTTTAAGCTCACATTAGCATTTAAACCGTAAGTGCTTTGAGCACTGCCGCTATAGATGTTTACATAAACATCGGCATTCCTAATGTCTTTGGCTTCAGAGGGAATGGCATATGTCAACTCTCCTGAGGTCTTCCAGGGATTGACCGTAACTACATCAGCATCCCCTGAAACTTCACCGGAATCTGTCAACTGCAAATCATCAGCACTAACCGCACTAATGGAGCAAGCCATGATGAATGCAAACACTATCAAAAAAATGAATGAATTATGTTTCATGATATCGCCTATAATATTATCCTTCAACCATTATCAATTTACCCGTCGACGGGTCCTTGTATACTTTTCCCATTTCCATATAACCCTGACCTGAACTTTCGGAAGACTCTGGAGTCTCATTCAACTCCTGGCCTTCAGTCACTTCAGTGATGTTGGTGGGAGATTGCTGAATGGCCTGAGTTTGGTCTTGAGAGGTGTCCTGAAATATTACGCTCTGCATATTCCAGCTTATCACTACAAAAATCAGGAACCCCACTGCAATTACAAGCATTGCGTCAACAAGGTTTGTTGTTCCTGCCATCGGGTCCTCTTCGCCTTCTGAAAATCTCTTTTTACATTTACGCCTAACCATAGCCAAAACTCCAGTGTTATTGTTTTAGTTTATCCAGAAGCGCATCTACCAAAGCGTCAAGGTTGGAGAGATCCTCTTCATACCATCGGCGTCTGATTTTTGACACGAAATAACCGACGGCACCTGCACCGATACCTACAACGGTAGTGTCGAATGCAACAATGATTGCACTGGCCAATGTGTTAACATCACCTGCACCTAAAGCTGCAAGACCCGGACCCATCGGAATCAGAGTCCCCATCAGACCTAAAGTCGGACCGATACGGGTGACGATGTCTGTTCTTTCAATTGTCTTTGCACGATTTGTCTCTTCAAATTCAATCAGCTTACGTGCAAGGGTCTGTCTTGAATCGGCAGTCAATGACTCCGCACGCAAGACCTTAACCAGAATGACCTTCTGATTTTCATATAGCTTAGCATTCTTAATTATATTCATCAGTTCCTCTGATGAGTTGGCGTTTGATATTGCATAAATCAGCTTTTCAAGCGTATCAGGAGTTATTTTCTTTCTGGAGGTATACTCTGAAATAAGACTTCCCAAAACGAGTATAGCGAAAAACGCAAAGATTACAAGAAATATGATTACCGGAATCTGCAGACTCTGCGCAATCATATTCAATCCAGAAGTCAACACTTCGCTTCCGGGAATTGTTGTTACCATATAATATCACCATTAATCTAAATAACTGTAATTTTTAAAGTAAAATCCGCCTAAAAACATTATCATCAGCATCAAACCTATTACTGCCAAAACGTATTCCGGAGACTGGATTGTGATTGCATCCATCGGATTTTGCAGTAGTGCAGTAATGTTTGGTAAGAATAGTGCGGATATCAGGAAGTAAATTCCCAAAAAGAACATGAAATTTCCCAGTACAATCGGATACGGCTTATTGATGAACTTGACCAGGTAATTTGAAGCATAATATGTCAAGATTATTGTTAAAACCAATGCAACTGCAACAATTACACTTAAGTTCATAAGTCCCAAACCAACTGTAGGAGCAACCAGCATGATACTTACAATGATTGATCCAAAACAGCATGGGCAAGGTGCAACAACCGCCATGCATGTGGCTGCAGTGGTATTTTTCTCGAATACCTTATATTCCCTGATTGTGAAAATCCCTGCCAGAATCATGATGACTGCCATTATTAGGAAAAATTCAAAATTATAAGTATAAATCAAATCAGTAATCTGGGCAGTAAAGAATGAAGAGATTTCAGTCAATATTAAAACTCCACCTCCATATCCAATCGAAACAATTGCCAGATATCTTTTAGACATATTGGCAAGTCCAGTAGCCAGACCCAATTTTATTCCAAATATTAAAACGGCAGACAGAATTCCCAACTGCCATAATAAACTAATTACTTCCATTATTTCCCTCTTTTTTTAAAAATAAAATAAAAATGAACTATAGATTCTCATTGAATAGTTCATCTAATTTTGTTGAATTTTTATCTTCGTCCTTGTCTCTAAAGTAGCCAACTCCTATTATGAGAATCAGACAGATTACTCCCAAAACTGCAATCAGACTCATTCCAACTTCACTGGCAGACTGCTGAGTGACAGGATTAATCTCGATTGATTTTTTAACATCAGCTCCTTTTGAATTTGCCCCTCCAACTTCTCCAGCAGAACTGCTTTCACCAGCATCAGAAACAGACTGTCCGTTTGAAGCAGAATTACTTTGTGAAAACTGATTGCTGTTAGTAGTGGAATTTGCTGAAATTGTTGATGAAGATGTTGAACCCTTCTCCGGATTAGGAGTGGATGGATCCGCATTTGTAGGGTCAGTATTCTCAGGAGGCACGTTATAGGAATTGTTTAAAAATACCGGGTTTTGAGTTGCCTGATACAGTTTAGGCAATAGCTGAGCCAAAATGTCCGGATTCACATACTGAACTGCCCATTGCATCATAGCAATGTTACCGCAGCTACAGTCACAGCATGCAACACCGTTTTTGACTGTTGCCTGAGCCCATGTATTTGCAATGTCACTTAAGGTTGAACTGCTTGCATCCCAATAACCTTCGTGAATAGCTGTCAGCATTGTTCCACTCATAGAAATAAGTGAATATGCATTGTTTCCACTGGCCAGCCAGTCCTTGACTCCCAAACCGTACTTGTCCTTATAATATGTATTGTAGACCCTGTTCCATAAATCATCTGAAACCGCATTCGGCCTTGTTACCTGCCAACCGTACAAATTGCTTACGAACTTGTTGGACATGTAACGGGCTCCGCTGTATCCTTCGTTCATCATTCCTTTAATCCAGTTAGGATTATCATATCTTGAAGCGATTTCCTGATACATCACCTCTTCGAGAGAGGATATATATGCATTATCCTTATCGGCATACATCAACACTTTCATTTTAGGGGATTTGCCGGATACGTTTTCAACAGCCATTGAAAGACCTCCCCAATAGTCGAAGAAGTCATCGTTGTCAAGTACACCGTATTGGTTGGTGTTACGGCTTGTGATTATTGTATCTGAGTTTGAAAGTGCCCTTAGGAAAACCAATGAGTTTGTATCACCCCAGTAGTTTTTGGAATACATATTTCCCATCCTGCCAAGGTAGAATTGGGCAAGCTCATCTGTATCGTTCCATGTCCATGACATTGATACCAGTTTTGATATTCCCGCACCATAATCCCCGTTAGGAGGTGCAAATATTCTTGTTATTGCACATTCACCAGCATATGTCGAATTATAACCGATACTTAAGTAATAAATGCAATCTTCAATCCAATGTTGGGCAACATAATTGTCACTTAATGCTTCGTTTGAAACACCATAATAGTTGATTCCACCGACAACACCTTCAAGAGCTTCCATTAACTGACTGCCATATTCACCATTCATCAATGTCTTGTTGTTGATTAGTGAGAGATATGACCTTGCAAGTGCAACCCTATATGCATTGTCCATCAGAATTGCCTGTGATGAGTATAAATCCCTAAACAATCCGCTTGTAATTACAGTGACGTCAATTCTTTTCTTGTCCCATCCTTCAGGTCTTGTCAAATCATCGAGCCTGATTACTTCAGGCATTGCACTTACCTTTTTACCTGTAGGGTTTCCTTCATCATCAAAACCTGCAGATGATGAATCTGTCCATACTGGCTTCATTCCAAGCAGATATAGAACTGTTGAAACCAATGCACCGTCGTCCCTTGCGGTTTCCACACACCATATTCCCATGATGGCCTTTTCGGTTGTATCATTAAGGTCAGCCAATGTCAACAATGCAAGGGTTTTTGCATAGTTCCATGCATCCTGTGTTGGAAGTTCGCTTGACTGGTCCTGGAACATGTTTCCACCTGTTGGAAGTACTGAAGGCTTTACAACAACCTCCCCTCCTTCTGCAACTGGAATGTATTTGCCATTCAATCCGTTGAGCATTGAATTGAGCTCTGAAGATATGGATTCATTGATTAGGCCAACATATGTCTTTCCAAGATTAAGGCAAGCAATGAGATTGGTACTGTTGAACTTAGGATTTTGACTGATTAAAAGAGAAGCCACAGTATCTGCATCCCAATAAATCAGGGCTTTGCAGATGTCATATGATTTGTTCAATATGAATTCCCTTTCAAAAGCTGTTAAATCAGCATATTCCTTAGAATAATATATATTTGAAAGCTCGCTGAATAAATTCAAAATGCCTCCGTTATTGTCCAATACCATGTCATGAGCAAGCATTGCTGCAACGGTATTTGCAATGTCCGCCTCATTCCAATATTCCCCAAGGGCATGAAGTCCCAAAGGATATAGGGTATCTTGAGTTGACTTTAAAAAGGAATTGACCTTTTGGATTAATGAATCGGCTGAAATGCTTTGGACTTCGCTCTTATTAAGACCCAGATTGGTTGAATAATCATTTGCAATAACCAAATCCCTTAACTTTTGAGAAATCATCTCCTTTTGAGAGTCGTCCTTGGCATTTTGATAATCATTAATCAGATTTGCCGCAGCCGTGAGGTTACCGTATAAGTGAGTGTAAGCCATTGGAGAGGTCAAGTGTGAAATCATGACTGCAAATCCCCTTCTTTTAGCTTGAATGGCTTCACCCAAACCATCACTGATATAGAAATACAATTGGGGAACGTCACCGACAACAACTGATCCGTAATCAGTTGCTGAAAGAAGAATCTCCTTTCCAGGCAGCCATTCGTGGGTTGCATGTCTTCCAACAAAGATCATCGCATTCGGATAATAGGTTTGCATATAATAATATGCTGCCAAATATTGGTGTGTTGGAGCAACCGCTGTACAGTGATACAGGTTTTCGATGTCCGCTTCCCATCCCCTTTGAGGTTCAGGTGCAATGAAGACATTTCCGAAAGTCAAACCTGGAATCACAAAGTAATCCTCACCATTTCTGTTGACTACCATGACATTTCCGGGAGCTTCTCCCCATCCGTTTAATCCTGAATTGTTTAAAGCGTTGAATTCTTCGAAATACTTTAGATATAATTCATAATAAGACTCATCATGAGTTTTGGCATAGTTTTTCAATGCGTTCACTATATTGTCCAAAACCTTTTTTGATTCGGCTGCATTTTCATCAGAAAGAAGTGAAACGACCTGATTGAGCCAGTCATCAATGGTATCTGAAATTGTGACAGTGTAGTTGAGCTCCACCGCCCTTCTTGTCAGTTCACCGATATATGCTACAGTTCCGTTTGAAACCTGTATCTTTACAATATCATCCAATGAGTCATACCATTCTGTGTATTCCTTAACAGGAAGCAAAGTGACACCGCTTCTGTTGGCCAGTTTTTCAAGCTCTCCTGGAGCCCATGTGGCAACATTGATACCGCAGGCAATGATTAAGTCTTCGAGTTCTGAGACATTTTTCGGCAGATCTCCAACATTATATCCGGCATCTTTCAAAGTGTAAAGCATATTATAGATACTTTTGATTGTATCCAGATAACTGGAACCGATATTCTGCTTTCCTGGAGGATAATTGTAATAGATTATTGAAATCATTTTCTCATCATTAACCGCATACTTCAAATCCACCCATGAATCTATCCTATCGGCCAAAAGTTCAATGTTTCCCTTATGTGCAATGTATGTGGAAATCCTTGCACCAGTAAGGTTTGAAATGTAACTTGAAGCGCCTCCAATGAAAGTTGCATCAATTATACCCTGAGTCTCGGCAATTGTGATATGCCACCACTTGTCACTTTTTTCTGTGGTCAGGCCTGTTGAACCAAGCTCCCACTTTTCGTTTGAGACATAATCTGAGTGCACAGCCCTAAAGACAGGAACTCCAACCTCTTCAAAAAAGTCTGTTGCCTTTGTGAAGTTTTCTCCACCTACACCATATGCAACCATTGAAACAATTGCATCAACATAGACATCATGGTCAGAGGAATTTGCCAAAAATCCAGCGATATCTGCCCCTGCAGATGTCCATGATTCAACCATCACTGCCAACTGTTCGGCGGAACCTCCGGCTGCAAATACTGGAATTACATTATATCCCCTTGCTTCGAGAGATTCGATGATTGAATAGCAGGTATGCAACTGCTGGGATTCGATATACATGGTACTTTCCAAAACACCAACCGTGCGAGTCCTTGATGAGTTGAAAAATGTCTGAATATACTCATCCAATGAATACCATCTGTCCCTGTAGATTCCATAGTTTTTGGAACCGGTAAAAGTAGGTTCTTTGAAATCGACATCAAATCCCAAATAATTCAGGATGCAGAGAATCTGATTTTTCAGATTGTCCTTATCGTTCAAGTCCTTGTAGAGAACCAGCTGGTTTAGGAAAGTGTTGAAATCCCCACCATAACTGCTTATGTAATCGTATACAGTCGGATAGGAGATTCCTCTTTTGGTATTCTTGAAATAACCAATCAAATCCTCATTTGAGATTCCGGTGAAAATCTTGTTGTAGTTCAGGGTGTTGTTTCGAATCAGGTTTATTGAACTTGATTCGGAGTTCAGATTACCTGAAGGAGGTTCCAGAATCAGGAATATCCTCTTGTTGGACAATTCAGGGTTATTTACCATGACGCTAGTCAGGACAGAATCTACATCACTGCTTATCCACTCTCCGATGAATGCATCGCATGATGAAAGATATCCGACCAGCTCATCCTCTTCCATTGTCTTGACCTGGTCTCCGCTTCTGATAACAAGATTCACATTCTTCAGCTGATTTTCGTCTGAAAGTTCCAAACCAGCCTTATCCAGTATGTTCACTCCAGGATTATCGCTGATTATAAATAAGGTAGTTTCATGAGAATCGCTTATGTTCTCATAAGAATCATCAGTTGAAATCTTTTTAGAGACGTCCTTGTCTGAAACTTTTATGATTCCATCATCCGAATCCTGATTCATATTATCTGTGACATTTTCCTCGGCAAAAGCCATGTTGAGAGAAACGGAGAATATCAGCATCAATAAAAGTACCAGTACAATCTTTTGCTTGTTTCTAAAAAAATTCATATAAATTCACCTTTAAATTTAAAGGATTGTAGCAAATTTCCTAAAAAAATTATTACTACAAATAATAAATTTATAATAAAAATAGATATAAAACTTTCTAAAAAAAGTAATACTAAAATCCTTGAAATCGCATGAAAAGTAATACTGATAGATATTTTAACCCAAAAGTAATACCTAATATATAAATGATAAAAATAAAAGTAATACTTAATTATTGAGTAATACTAAAAGTGCAAAATCAAAAGAAAAAGTAATACTTTTTAATCATCATCTTATTCAACAGGAATCTCGGCACTGTCTTTTGAACTTCAAGTTGAATATCCAGATGCAGACAAATCCTGCAAGAGACCCTATGTTCATTCCGATGATTGCACCCAAATAAACTCCAAACACACCCATGCCCATTGTTATTCCCATGATATAAGCAAATGCCATGCTCAAAACCAGTTCACGAAGAATTGTCAGGGAAAGTGACTTGAAGCCTGCGCCGACTCCCTGATATGCATAGGCTGCAGTGGCTCCGAAAGGAATCAGGAAATTGTAGAATACCAGCATCCTCAATATTTCAGCGGCCCTATCAACCAGTGCCAGGTTTCCCGCCTGGAAATTGAATACTTCGCAAATAGGATATGCGAAGATGAAAAACACCACACTGATTAAAAGAGTAATCGCCAGGCTCAACATGGTGGAGTATCTGATTGTTTCATCAAAATGGGCGCAATCCCTTGCACCATAGGCCACACCTGAAACCGTTATTGTCGCTATTCCTATTGCCATGCACGGAAGGAAAACAATTGAGATGAATCTCCAGGCTATTGTAAATGAAGCTATCTCATTAACGCCTGCAGTTACGACAATCAGATAGTTTAAGATGATTGCCACAAGTGAAAATATGATCTCCTCGGTTCCGGCAGGAAGAGCCACAACAAGAATCTCCCTATAGATTTCCAGTTTTCGCCTGTAATGGCTAAAAGTGAACTTGAAGAAAGTGTCCCTTTTGACATATATCCAGTAGAGCATCCAAAGAAAACCTAAGAATGATGCGATGACTGTTGCAAGGCCTGCTCCGAAAATGCCCAAATCAAATCCGTAAATCAGGATAGGGTCCAGAATTATGTTAATGATGCCTGCAACTATCAACGGATACGTTGCACGCCTGACATTGCCTTCAGCACGGAAGATGCTTGAGGTTACGTTAGGTGCGAGAAATGCAATGTTTAGCAAAAATATTATTTGGCCATAGCTTAGGCAATATGTGCTGACAGACGATGCGCCAAAAATCACTACCAAATCATCCAAAAAGAATATTCCCACAATTAAAATGACAATTGACACCACAACCATCAGAATAAATGAGTGGATAACCGCATTATTTGCATCGTCAAACTTGCCCGCACCGACATATCTTGAAATCAGCGAATTTGTACCTGCACCGACACCGTTTCCAAGACCTATGATTACAAGATACAGAGGCGAAATGAAACCTAACGCCGCCAATGCATCCGCATTAATGCCTGCAACCCAAAAACTATCAATGAGATTATTCAAAAACATCAAAAGCAATGAAAAAATAGTTGGAAACGCCAATCTGTTAATCGCCTTTCGGGGATTTCCGGTAATCGAATCTATATTGGTGCTCATTTTACCTTTTCTTGTTTTTTTCCACCAGCTCTTCCAGATGGTCGAATTTCCTGTTGACCTGTTTAACCACAATAGCTACCGTCAGCGTTGCAGTGGCAACACCAGATAAAATAAATCCTGCCCAAACTAGGAATATTGCATTTAATTTTCCGATGCCAGATGTTCCAAGAATAGAATAACCGTTACTTGTAAATGCATTTGAAACCATGGCAATAGAATCTATAGGAGGGACATCTTCCACTACAATGGTTATGAAGAAACTGATGAAGACTATTGAAAACAGAAGCAGGATTGTTATTCCCAATCGGTTCTCTTCAGTATACCTGAAAAAGTTCTCGTAATACTTCTTAATGAAATATAAAAACACGAAAATATGAACAAAATTAAAAAACATGACCCAACTGAAAGGAACCAATAATTCTGAAATGGAACCGAATGGAATCAGGAGAAACAAAATGCACTTGCTTTTAAAAGAGGAAATATCCAAATTTATTGCCAAAAGCAGAGAAACAATCAAGTCAAAAATCAACAAATTGAATGATTCGCTGCTCCATCCGAAAATGAGATACAGAATATTAATTATCAGAATTAACACCATTATAAGATTATAAACCTGTTTCAGGGTGGACTGTTCCTCTTCAGGCAGATATTCATCAATGTTGAAAAATCTTGAAGACCTGAAAAATGAAATATTCTTAAATGACTTTAATAGATACCTTCCAATGAATACCATAGCTAAAAATATGATAAGCACTACTATGAAATCCCTTGAAAAATCCATCAGCGAAAATGTCAAATCAACCATCATTATCACCAATATCCTCAATTATCATTTCAAGCTGCTTAACACGTTTATTAAAATGTTTCAAGAGAAGCGCAGCCGTTAATGTCGCTGTACCGGCAATGGAAATGACATATCCTCCCCATACAAGGAAAAGACTGTTTATTTTTCCTACAATAGAATTTCCCAAAATGGCATATCCGTTACTTGTAAATGCATTAGAAACCATTACAAGAGAGTCCAGAGGATTTACTCCTTCAACAAATTGAGTGATAAAAAAGCTAACGAATATTATAACAAACAATAATGTTATTGTTACCCTCAACCCGTTGGAATCGGTGTATTCAACAAACTTGTCATAATAGAACTTAACGAAATATAAAAAGACAGGAATATGAATAAAATCAATGAGCATAATCAAACTGTAGTGATCCAACATATATGCCATAGCTCCATATGGAACCAGCAATATCAATAATACCTTGTTTTTTAATGAGCTTTTATCAAGAGTAATTGCGATATACAGTGACAACGCAAAGTCAAACACTACAAAATAAATCAAATCTCCCCCAATGAAGATTAATGAATACAGAACATTTATGAAACACAACGCCATTAAAATCAGGTAGGAGATTTGCTTTAGATTAGAGAGTTCCTCCTCTGGAAGAAATTCCACAGGGTCTAAATTTTTAAGCAAATATTTCTTGATTTTATTATGTATGAAAACTCCAATGTAAGTCACAATTAGAAAAATGATTATTATTATTGCCAGCTGAAGCAATGATTTAGTTAGTATATCCATTATATCCCTCTAATAATATTTAAGAAGTTTTCATATAATACCTTTTTGCGAAAATGATTAAAAAGAGCAAATTATAGCAATTTACTCAAGTTTAATAATCTTCAACCCTACATTATTACACAAAGTCGGAAGATGCTTAAGGGTTCTGATATTGAGTTTCTTAACCTTATTGTTCAAATCATCCCATGAGACCAGATTAGGATTTGTCTTTTTGGTTTTGTTCTTTCTAGAACCGTATTTCCAACCGAAGTTAATGTTGTCAAGATACCATGACTCATGTTCCCTTCTGGCAAGATATGTGGCTTCCTTTTGAGACAGTTCTGTTACTTCTTCACCGTCTTCCTCAACGGAAACCAATTTATAGCCCAAATCACCCAATGTCTTTACCAGCAGGGTAGTCTGCTTATAGTTTGAGAACCTGATGTCCTGAGACAGTTCATCAAATTCCTTGGCCTTTACCTTGTCGCTGTAATACTTGTGCTTTTCGTGAGTGAGAAGCTTCAATTTGGAATCCACAACCTTCAATCCGATTGATTTTAAAATTGCAGGAATGTTTTCAATTGAATCTATGTCCTTCTGCTTTTCGGCTTTAGGCAATTTCTTCCAATCACGCAGGGACGGATGGTGTTTCAATTCATTGTTTCTTTTGGATTTATATATCCATCCGTTTTCCAGTTTTTCTTCACACCATCTTTCATGCTCATACATGGCCAGATTTATGATTTCATCCTTCGAAAATGTGTATTCCGGTCTTGGATCATCAAGCAGCGCCATTTCACATCCAATCATGTTTAGCTTTGTCGGAATGGATTTAGCCTGCCTTATGTTTGATAGCTTGAATTCTGGTGAGAGATCATCATATGTTTCCCTGACAAGCCTTCCCTTCTTCTTCTCTTCATTTACATAATTCTGATGAACTTGCGCAGCCAAGAGTTCTATGTTGCTCATGAGGACATATGGAGCCTGAACATCCCTGCGCTCTATTTTCCTTATGACATCACCAAGCTCGATTTTTGTTTTGATGAAGAATATGTCGAAAATGTCTTCGATGAATAGAACATCATTGAGGAAGGAAACCTTGTCCTTTGAAAATCCGAATCCAAGTGATCCTGACTTGACGACATACTTTACAATCATCTTTTCATTGTCAATGTCAATCAGCAAGTCATTAACATGGTTTTTCTGCTTGTCCTTGATGCCCAGTGGCCTGCGGTTCCATTCCTGAAGCTCATCACATAAAATCAGAAGAAACGCCAAAGGAGAATCGGAACATGCAAGCTGGTCCAGTTCAAAAGGAGCCTTTTGCAGGATGTTTCTGTAATAGTTATGCAAGAGAATGGCGCTTGCGCTGTCTACAATCGGATAGAAAAAGAAGTCCTGATCCTTTTTAGGTATTGCCTGTATGAGGGAACCGTAAGAGTTGAGAACAAGAATTGATGAGAAAAATCCGTGGTCGATAAAACCGTTGTTGCCCATATAATCAACAAAATTGTCCAGATGGTTTAAAAGCATGTTCAAATCGACTTCCAAATCATTGGATATCTTATGCGCCATGATGTTGGTAGGCTTGAAGAGGTCAAGGAACTTTGACTCAGGATACTCTTCACGGTAGCGGTCTGCAAATTCCGGCTTGATTTTGCGGATTGAATTGAATTCATTGAAGTTCTTAAAGTCTATGCCGGTTTGCACCTTATATGACCTGGAAATGGATTGGACACCTTCATTGATGAACTGCTTCAGCTGCTTTCCGATAATTTCAACAGGATAACCGATGTCATGGAAAAGTGAAGCTATTCCCCAGCGGTACAGGAATTCCTCATTGGAAACTTCAATGACTTTGCCTTTTTCGTCTTCGAACCTGTAATATTTCTGGTAAGGGGATTCCTCGATGTAATCCTTGAATATTCTCCTGTACTGTGAATTTTGTGAATAGATTGCCAGACCCAAAAGGAAAACATTCACAGAATGGATGAAATGGTCCCTCTGCTTTTCAATCAAATCCCCTGTGCTGTTTTCATATTTTCTCATTATCTTGACCAGTTCAAGAAGGGAATTCGGTTCGTTTGAAATGAATGATTCCGCCTGTTTGTCAGGGTCCGATTTGTTTTCAGCAGTAATCTGATAGATCATGAAAAATGTTTCATAAACTTCATATGCATTATATGAGTTTTCATTTTCCAAAAATGCATAAACGACAGCCTGTAACAGGTCTTTGTATTTATGGCCGTTGTTTATATCATCATACAGTTCCAAATCGTTGAAAAAATCATCAATGTATTTTTTGAAATTATCGTCAGACATCGTTACACCTTATTAGAATATATTGTAATTGATATTTATTAAGCTTAACAACGTTGTGCCGGAAAAAATGCTTCAACTAAAAGAGAAAATTGTTAAAATTAGTTTTTAACAATCTTTAAGCCGACATTTTGGCATAAACGTGGCAGGTTTCTGAATGTATTCTTATTCATCTCCTGAATCTCATAGTCCAGCTCGTCCCAGTCGACCAGGTTAGGATTTGTCATTGCCTCATCGTCCTTGACCGAGTCATATCTCCAGCCAAGATTGAATTTGACTTTGCACCATTCCATGTGTTCCCTTTTGGCGAGAAACTCGATTTCATCTTCATTGAATGAAAACACAGGATTACCCTTGGAATCCAAATCAAGCATATCATATCCGAGTTCGGACAATATCTTCATGAGTATTTCCGTCTGTTTGTAGTTTGAAAACTTGATGTAGTCAGGAAGATTGTCAAAGTCGCCGCCACCATAAAACTTGTGCATTTCAAAAGTGAGCAACCTCTCTTTTGTCCGTACAATCTTATATCCTATCTTATCAACAAGATTAGGAATGTTCATGACCGGATCGATATCATACTGCTGGATTTCAGGAGGAAGTTCATCCCAAGGAACCAGATAATTATGGATTAATTGTTCATCATCCCTTTCAGGACCGAAAGTCCATCCGGTGCCTTCCTTTTCCTTGCACCATTCATCATGTTCATAAATAGCCAAATCAAGGATTTCCTCTTCCAAAAATTCAGTGATTGCATCCCTTTCATCAGACTTCTCTGCAAGTTCACATCCGATAATATCCAATTTAACAGGAATTGACCTTGCCTGGCGAATATTTGCTATTTTAAGCTGAGGGGACAGCTCTTCATAAGTTGTCAGATTATTGTAGGAACTGATGAAATCGTCATCAAGAGTTCCTTCAGCTTCCCTTTGCAGATATTCATTTTTCTTTGAATTTAGATATTGCTGGTGAATGTTGATTGCCAATTTTTCAATGTTTCTAAGCAGAATACCTGACTCTTTGGCCTGCGAGTGAACAATTTCACGTATTACATTATCCTGATTAAGATTGATTTTTATCCTCAATCCCAATTCGAATACACTGGAAAGTGACAATACTCCTTTGAGAAGTTCCAGTTTATCTTCTGAAAATCCGAGTCCCAATGACCCGTCCCTGACAACATACACGACATCCATACCATAATCATCAATCTTTAAAAGCAGTTCATTTACATGGCTTTTCTGCTTATCCTTAACGCCGAATGGAGTTCTGTTCCATTCCTGAAGCTCATCGCACAATATCAGCAGGTATGCAATAGGAGAATTGGCAGGGTGCAGACCTTTCAGGTTGAACGGTTTTTTCTGCAATACGTTTCTGTAATAATTATGCAATAAAATTGCAGTTGCACTGTCCACAATCGGATAGAAAAAGAAATCATGATTTTTTGCATATTTCTGCATCAGATAACCGTAGGAGTTTAAAACAAGAATGGATGAGAAAAATCCATGGTCGATAAAACCGTTTTCGCCCATTATATCAACAAATGAGTCAAGGTGCTTTGCAACATCATTCATATTAACAGACTTGAAATCAGTGGCAATCTTATGAGCCATTATGTCTGTCGGCTTGAACATGTTGAGGAATTTTGATTCAGGATAAACCGCATTATAGTCGTCTGCAAAGTCCGTTTCCTTTTTAATGATTGAATTGAACTCATTGAAGTCCTTAAAGTCAATTGCTGTGTCGGCATCATAGGAACTTGAAATGGTTTTCATGCCATCATTAATGAAGCTTCTCAGCTGCTTTCCTATAATCTCAACAGGATACCCTATGTCATGAAATAGAGATGCTATTCCCCAGCGATAGAGGAACTCCTCATGGGAAAATTCACCGTCAATCTTGTAATACTTCTCATAAGGACTTCTCAGGACATACTGCTTGAAGAACTTCCGGTAATTTTTATTCTGGGCATAAACCGCAAGCCCCAATAGGAACACATTAACGGAGTGGATAAAATGATCCCTTTGCTTGTCAATCAGATCTCCAGTACCTTCCTCATACTTCCTCATTGTGTCCACTAGATTAAGAAGGGTGTTCTTCTCTTTTGTAATTGAACCGTTGTCCGATTCTGAGGATTTGTCTTCAGCCGTAATCTGATAAATCATGAAAAAAGTCCTATAAATCTCATATGCATTGTGAGTATTTTCAACATCAAAAAATACGTCTATTACTGCCTTCAATAAATCTTCGTAATGATGGCCGTTGTTATAGTCATCATAAAGGACCAAATCATCGAAAAACTTATCAACATACTTTCTTAGATTAAGTTTATCCATTTTAAACCCCCTGATAATATTAGTTTATAACTTATTTTAAATAACATTATTGATTTTAGAAAATTACTGTCCAAACCATGTTTAAGTTTCATCTGCACAACTTTCATTATTTATTTCCGGATTATGTATGTTCCACAAGTCCAACAACCGTGTTAATCTTGATGAATTCCCACTGATTTTCGAATATCTCATGGATTTTGACCTGATTCCGATACAATCAAAACATCCAAAACAAAAGTCCAATCCAATTGTCATTAGTTAAGAACTTACCTGCTTCCGATTAACTCTCCCAGCACTTTTATTGCAAGTTTTAAGTCAGACGGGTTGTTGAAGTCAAGAAATCCATCCGAATTACTTTTGTTCAGTATTACTGTCGGTTCCGCTGCATCGTTATTGTCGTTCATGAACACCACTTCTCATTAAATTTTAAATCCAGACAGAAAATTGATTTATTCAAAGTAATCCCTCTCGTCAATCTCGCAAAGCTTTTCAATTATATCAAACAGCCTCTCATAATCAAGGTTATGCAATGCAGTGAATCCTTCTTTTATAAATTCCTCCGAAAGCTGCTTGTTAGTAGTGTAAATTCCATCATATCTCAAGTTGAAGAAAATATCAGTTATGACATTCTCCTCGTTTAAGACCACATACTTTTCTATCAAATCAGCGTAAATGCCTTCAAGTTCCCCTGAATTTTTGCTGTCTGCAATTTTTTCCAATTTGCCTTTATATTCATGAGTATCAAACATTCCCTTCTCATCTGCAATGCTGATTTTTCCTTCAACATTTTCAAGAAGCCTTTGAAATTCCAAATCAGAGGTTGCATCATCAACAATAGCTTCCAGATAATCCAGATATATCAGCGTCTGAGGATATGCGTTCCTGTCACGGCGGGATATTTCAAGAAGCCTTTCTATGTAGTCCATGATGTCTATTTTGCATAAGAATCCATAGTCATCAAGATAATCCATGGCCTTAACTAGATTAACATATTTATAAAGCAATCCGTCAAGGTCCGTTTCGCAAATGAAACTTGAAAATGTCTTAGTGAAGTAAGGAATGAATATGTCCTCGTTTTTAATGACGCTTGGGGATTTATCGTCAAGTCCAACCATATTTTGTCCATCGTAAATGTTAATCTCATATTCCCCGTGAGGCATGATTAGCCTGAAGCTTCCGTCAATGCCGATTGGGGTTTTGAAGGACTCGCCGTCATTGACATTAACGAATTCGATATGATATCCTAAAAATGAAAACTTATCGTCAAGATTGAATGCACGTCCTGAGTATCCGTAATCCCTGTAATTGATGATTACTGAAAATTCACCTGGATTGAAATCCATTTTAGGCTTTTCCAATGAGCCTGCATAAACCGCCGCCCCTTTTGCCACTACAGTCAAAGGGTTGAGGCTGTCTTCAAGAGGAATATCGAACTCTGAAGAAATCAGATCCTTTACCAACGGACTCAGGCATGAGCCTCCGGCAAGAATTATCTTGTCTATGTCAACTTCAGACAGTGAATTTTCATCCATCAGGTTTCTTGCAAGCGCAAATGTTGTTTCAATGTACGGTTCGATGATTTTCTTAAACTCGAACCTGTTTAGAGAGTATGTGAAGTCATATCCCTCGAAAAGGTTTGCGATGAATATGTCTGATGTGTTTGCAGAAGACAGTTCCATTTTGGCATTTTCAGTTTTTGCCTTGAGCTTTGCAAAAATCTTTCGGTATTTAGGATTGATGCGTGTGAAATCCTCTAGATTCAAGTCATCAATGATTTTTGGAGCCAGAATCTCTTCTATAACTTGCCAATCAAATGTGTTTCCTCCCAAATCATCACTTTCTGCTGTTGCAATCTTTTCAATTTCACCATCGTTATTTCCAATTAAAGAAACATGGAATGTTCCTCCGCCCAAATCATAAATCATCCATATTCCTTTTGAATTTTCACATTTTTCAAGCCCGTAAGCAAAGGCCACTGCAACCGGCTCCAGTAAAAGTGCATGTGACCTGAAACCCGCAATGTCTGCAGCCTCATTGACTGCTTTGGTTTTGATTGGATTAGAATCAGCAGGAACACAGATAACCGCATGCTCTATTTTAACTCCCAATTGCTCATATGCAGATATTCTCAAATCCTTCAGGATTTCGGCAGACAGCTCCTGAGGAAGCATTGTCCTCGAAGCATTTTCGAATGTGAACGGCACTGGAAAGCCCATGTCATGCTTAAACCCTGAAACTGCATTTTCGCTGTCCTCAACCAACGCATCCCTTGCCTGATTGCCGACATGGACATTATCATCTTCATCAATGAAGACAGCAGACGGAGTGAAATCATCCCCTGTTTTATAATTTTTAATGATTATGGGATTTCCATCGTTAAAGTAGGAAATGAGGGAATCTGTGGTTCCCAAATCAATTGCATAATCAATGGTGTTGCGACAGGTCTCCTCATCATTCCTGAAGTGAAGAGTCATGTTCTGCTTCCACAGTGACATGGCATATGCATATTTCTTCCTTATGGAAGCATCCCCAACAACTGCAAACTCCATCAGGTTTGCGCCGTCAATCAGCCGATTGGCATTGACCAGCCTTACCGCTTCGGCTGCAATTTCTTCAACCGAATATGTTTTTAATGTGTGGATTATTCCAGAATACATTTCGTTAATGTGCTTGTTAGTTTCCATCAGCTCTTCAAGTTCCATGACTGCCCGGATTAGATTTTTACTGGCAGAAAGAGCGATGAAAATCGTCCACAATTCAAGATAGGGACGATATTTATTTTTTATTGACGGATTGTATGCAATGGCCTCCCTTAAAAGATATGACGCTATGTCATAGTTTTCACCCTTAAGGTTGACTGTGAAGGCTTTGGAGACAAGTTCGATGTCGGGCCTTTGGGATTTCCACATCTGCAACGTTTCACCGTAGCATTTGCGGACATCATAATCTTTAAGGACTTCCCTTTCAAGGATTTCAACTGCATCTTCAAGCCTGTTTTCGCATTTGGCCAAATTGAAGGCATCCTTCACGGAATCGTTTAGGACATATTCACTATATTCCTCGACGTGATCCTCATTAACATCCATGCTTTCGGCTGACTTGAACCTGTCTATGGCCATCTCAACATCCGCAAGCATTTCACAGGCATCAGAATAACGCTTTGATGAATCGGCATCCAAACACTTCATTACTATCTCATCCAAATCCGGAGTTATCAGGTCGTTAATGTGGCTTGGAGGTTTGAATCCGTCCTTCCATGGCTTAAGGTCAAATAAATCCTCAACGTCATATCCGTTGACGTCATATGGATAGCGATTGGTAAGCAACTGGTAAAAGATTACTCCAACGGCATAAATGTCAGTTTGTGTTGTGGAGATTTTGCTGAAGCACTCAGGAGCCATATACGGCCTGGTTCCTGCTATTTCAAAATCGGAAATTCCTGTTGTCACTTCCTTTGCAAATCCGAAATCGGAAATCTTTATTATGATTTCTCCATTGTAATTGTAGCTGAGAAGAATGTTGTTAAGTTTAAGGTCCCTGTGAACGATTGGAGGATTTGCACTGTGAAGAGTGTTCAGGCCTGAGAGAATCTGCTTTATAATGTCAAGAGCACGGCTTATTGGCATTGACAGGTTTGATTTGACGAATGAATTAAGGTACTGTTCCAGGTTTCCCCCTGCAACATATTCCATTACAAAGAATGCAATGTCCCGTTTTTCATCACCATCATCATTTCTTAGGCTAAAGCCATCACCATAAGTCGTTATTATGCCTGCATCGAAAATGCTTATGATGTTTTCATGCCGGAGATGGGTTGCAAGCATGACCTCTCGAAAAACAGATTTGGTATTTGATGTAGCGCTTAATGGCTCCTTGATTATTTTCATGGCTCTGAAGTCATCTAGAAAATTATGTTTAACCAGATAAACCTCTGCAAATGACCCTTCACCCAGAAACTTTTTAACTTCATACTGTCCGTTAAAGAATTCCTCAACCATACGTTTAACTTTGTCAAAGTCCACTAAAATCACCGAATTAGATTAAAAACCTAATTAGAACGAACAGTAAATAACCGCACCGCCATTGCCTTTTGATAATTTAATAAATGAATTGGTAGACAGTTTTGTTGGCTTGCCTTTTGGAACTTCCCTGTCTGCAATGAACGTTCCGTTGGAGCTTTTCTCATCAAGAACATACCAACCGTCATTTTTAAAGAATATCTTCAGGTGAGGTTTTGAAACGCTTGAGACTGTTGAATAGCTGTTGTCAAGAAGAATTGCAAATGATACCAAATCGCCTGGAGTGAAATTGCCTTTTCTTCCAATGAGAACAGTTTCACTCTTGGAGAGCTTGAATGTTTTTCCCTTGTCATGCCCATTGAAAACTGTGAGAACGCAGTGTTCCTCATCCTGGAAACGCTTATTTGTCTTATATAAATCAAAGAAAGTCAAAAGCTCATCAGCCAAAAAGTTAATGTCCAAAAACAAATCCTCAAATGCGTCATCCTTAAGGACAAATCCTTTAACGGAACGGGGACCTATTTTGTTCGGCACTTCCTTTTTCACGTCAACTTCCATTACAAGTCCGGCATCCACAAGCTGCTTGAGGTGCTGGCCCAACATTTGAGTAGTTATGCTGATGTTATAGTTTTTCAAAAGGAGATCGTTTATTTCACGTGAGTATAACGGTTCTTTTTTATAGTCACCATTATCGCGTTTGTTTTCCTTGTCAAAATCCCTCAGGATTTTAAGTATGGAAAATCTGGCTCCATTATTTACTGCAGATAATTTATCAGATATTGTATCCGAATCCTGTGAGTCCAATACAACGGTTTTCCCCATTTCCGAATCGCTCATTACAAAATCTCCTATAATCCATATTTTTAATTTAATCTCATTAAATTGAACTGCTTAAAACATCATGATATGCCTTCAGGTCCTTTTCACGCAAATTCAAATTCCACATGAGCTCATTTACCAGCGCATCGAGAACGACCAGTGCTGAGAGTTCGAATGCAGTTCCCATCAGTATCAGTTCCAGCGGACGGTAGATATTGCTGATTCCTCTGATTTCAAATGGCAAATCACTGATTGATTTTGTGAGTTCCCTGTTTGTTAAATCTGATGATTTCCTTGGAAGGTTTTCAATCTTGGTCTTGGTCTGCTCATCTGTTTCGAAATTGGTAAGTGACCTTGGAAGAGTGTCCATGAACTTTTCTATGTCTGAATCTTCAAGATTGACCAAAGTCTGCGGAAGAGAATCTATTACAATTCTAGCATCTGACTTGAGAGCAAGGTCGCTTTCGGTATTGCCGCAGACCGCCAGAAACTTGACGTTGTCAATTTTGGAGTCCTCAACAATCTGTGTGATTGAATTTGACTTTCCTGATTTTGAAACTATGATAATAATGTCGCCTTCCTTTACCGGAGGAGCTATTGTTTCGTTGAACACATAGACGTAAAATCCCAAATGCATCAGCCTCATTGCAAATGCCTTTGCCACAAAGCCTGACCTTCCGGCTCCAGCCAGAAAGATTGTTGTCTTTCTTTGGTTCGAAACCCTTCTGTTTGAAGCTGACAGAATAATGTCACGGAATTTTCCAATCGATTCCTCCTGCTCAACAACGACCTTCTTGCATCTATTCAGATTTTTCAATATCTCATCCAGGGACAAGTCCATATATTTTAACTCAGACATATTATCAAACTCACATCCATTATTGCTTTGAAATTTCATGCCGAATTTACGGCATCCATGATTTAAAATGTGTCATCGGCATTATTTATAATTGCTCATGGTTTGATAATACAGGCATATAGCTAAGCATTTAAGTATCTGGTTTACATTGCATATAACTTACACAAAGAAAAAACTTTAAACAAGTGTGATTCTAGTTAATCCCTATGAGGCTCTCGGACATGATGAAATGATTTGCTTTATATGACTTATTAATAAAGACCGTTAAAGCAAATATTGGGTAAGAAGAACGAGTGAAATCGAAAAAATTGCCCAATATCCAAAAAGTTGACGATAACAATACTTACATTAGACAATGTCGTTTCGCTTGTTCTTTATCAAACCCCTACACTGCCATTTAAAACACGGCTTCGAGGAGTATAATGTTAGAAGAATACATCGAAAGCAGAATAAGTGAAGCATACGACTATCTGCAAAACGACACCGAAAAAGCATTGAGGATTTTTGATGAAATCCTTGAAATCGAACCCGACAACATTGAAGCACTGAACGGGAAAGGATCAAGCCTGATGAAACTGAACAGACTCGATGAAGCAGACAAATACTACAACCATTCACTGTCTATTTGCGAAAACTCCTCAGCACTCCTAAACAAAGGCATTATATTTAAACGCAAAAGGGATTTTGAAAACGCACTGATTTTTTATGACAAGGCATCCCAAATCAATCCCGATTTAGAAAGCATAGTGGATATCCTCAAAAATGAACTTATCTATGCCAATAATAAAAGGGACATGAGTGATTACAGCTATGAAGCCAATAAGATGATAGTTCAGGGAATTGAATTTAAAAAAGAGGACAAATTATTGGACGCAATGGATGCATTCAAGAAGGCCATCGAATGCGACATGAGATGTGAAGATGAAGTAAACGGCATGATTGATGAGATTAAATGCATCATCACTAATGAATTCATATACGATGACAGGCAGTTCGATGCCGAAAGCAAAATCGACAGGCTGAAAATGCAGGCATTAAGGGCACTCACAGAAGAAAACTATCCCGACAAGGCATTGAGATTGATGGACCTTGTTTTGAGACTGGATGAAACGGACATTGATATGGTGAACCACAAGGGCGGAGCGCTGTTCATCTGTAATGAATACGAAAATGCCATTGAATGCTTTGATAAATGCATATCAATGGATAAAAACTACTCATACGCAATTTTCAATAAGGCGTTGGTGCTTCGAACAATGAATAAACTGCCTGAAGCGTTGGAATGCTTTGATGAGGTTTTGAAAATTCCTGAAAATCACAATAAGGTAAAAGCATACAGACTGGAAATTCTCAAAAAGATTCATGAGGATGCAAAAACAGACTAATTTTCTCAAATGTTCTTATGGATATTGGTAAAAGTCCTTTGATTCTCAAAATTGCTTTCTT
>NZ_CAMVPN010000030.1 GCF_947169325.1 uncultured Methanobrevibacter sp.
AAGCTGTCGCAGCAGCACACGGTATTAACAGTGCAGCAATTCACCACTTCTTAGTCGCTCCAGATATTACTGATGACAGTAATTTCGTAACTGCAGTCGACAGTGTAAGTGAAATCAGAAAAACTGTTCAATACGTTGTGGACATGTGTGCTGGTGAAGGAATCCACCCTGCTGATATCAGAGTAGGTGGTATGGCTAAAAACATTACTCCATTCACCAAAGAAAGATTAATCGAAAGAATGACAGCACTCAGACCAAAACTTGAAGCACACGTTGAATTGATTAAAAATCTCGTTCTTGAAGCTGGTTTACCAAAAGATTTAGGTGTAGTTAACCAACCTTTATTAGCTACTGATGCTACTTACGGTACCAACGAATTCGATATGGACGTATTCTCTGAAGTTTTACCTGAAGCATGGTATGATGACCCTGAAATAGGTAAAAGAGGATGTTCTGTTATCCCATTAATCAATGGCGAAAATGTTGAAACCGGTCCTAGAGCAAGAATGGAAAAATTCCAAGGATTCAAAGACAAAGGTGTAATCGCACAACACGTTGCACGTGCTGACGAAATGTTGAAAAACTACGACGCATGTATGGAAGCATTAGATGCAATCGACACATCCGCTCCTGCAAATGTAAGTTACGATAAAAGAGGAACTGGAGAACTTGGTTTCGGTGTTATCGAAGGTCCTAGAGGAACTGACGTGCACATGGCACAAGTTGTGGAAGGAAAAACCAAATTCTACTCTGCAATTGTACCAACAACATGGAACATTCCAACAATGGGTCCTGCAACCGAAGGATTCTCTCACGAATTCGGTCCTCACGTAATCAGGGCATACGACCCATGTTTATCCTGTGCTACTCACGTAATGGTAGTTGACGATGAAGACAAATCCATTCTTAAAAATGAAATGGTGAGAATCTAAGCAATTTGGAGGAATTTAATGCCTTATGATTCGGAGATAATTGTCATTGGCTGTGGAAATATCTTATTTAAAGATGACGGATTCGGTCCGGTTCTCATAAATATTCTACAGAAATATCTCGGTGATACTAATGATTATTATGATCCTGCTGTTACTTCATATGTAGAGGATGAATTTGATAAAGAGATTTTAGAACAAATTAAATGCAAATTTGAGGGTATTGAGTTACCTGATAGTGTTCAGTTCATCGATGGTGGAACTGCGGCTCCAACAAATTTCTTCCCATTATACGAAGAGTATGACTGGAAAAAACTCATCGTTTTGGATGTGGTGGAATTTAATGCTGAGCCTGGAACCGTAGATGTATTTGATCCAAATGTTATGCAAAAGGGAAAATATGACAATCCTCATGGAATGACTGTAGAAAATCCTCTTCAAGAAATCTCCGAAAAATGTGAAGTGGTTATTGTTGGATGTAAACCGGCAGAGATTCCAACTCCGGATGTAGATTTAGGTTTAACAGAACCTGTTGCAAAGGCAATTCCTGAAGCTATAGATATTATTTTAAAAGAAATTGGGGTAAAATAATGTTTGATAAATTGAAAAAAGCTTTCGGTGGATCAGCTGAAGAAGCTGCACCAAAAGTAGAGGAAAAAGTTGAAGCTGCTCCTGTAGAAGAAAAAGTTGAAGCTGCACCTGCAGAAGAACCTAAAGCTGCTTCATCAAAACCACGTATTGGATACATACACTTAAGTGGTTGTACTGGGGATGCAATGTCTTTAACCGAAAACTATGACATATTATCCACTGTTTTAACTGACATGATTGACATTGTATACGGACAAACTTTAGTTGACAAATGGATTCACGGTACTTACGCTGAAGAAATGCCAGAAATGGACTTATGTTTAATTGAAGGATCTGTATGTCTGCAAGATGAACACAGTGTCCACGAACTTTTAGAAGCAAGGAAAAAATCCGGCTTGATTTGTGCATTCGGTTCATGTGCAGTAACCGGTTGTTTCACAACCTTCGCACGTGGAGGTCAACAAGCACAACCTAAACACGAATCATTCTTGCCAATCAGTTCATTAGTTAAAGTAGATTTAGCACTTCCTGGATGTCCTGTAGCACCTGAAATGATTGCTAAAGCTGTCGTTGCATTATGCGAAGGCGACTTAGATTACTTGAAACCAGCAATGGATTGGGCTGCATGTGACAAAGGATGTGGCTGTGACGTATTAACCAACGTAATCCGCCAAGGATTATGTACCGGTTGTGGAACTTGCGCTCTCGCTTGTCCTACAAGGGCAATGGGCTTTGCTGAAGGTAGACCTAGCTGTGACAGAGACAGATGTATTAAATGTGGCTCCTGTTACATGATGTGTCCAAGATCTTGGTTGCCTGAAGGCAGAATTAAAAAGGAAACAGGATTATAGGAGGAATGGACATGCCATTAGGTACTTACAAAGAAGCATTATCTGCAAGAGCTACAGACAAAAAAATTCTAGATGTATCACAGGACGGAGGAATTGTTTCAGCATTGCTCTGTTATGCACTCGATGAAGGAATCATTGAAGGTGCAGTTGTAGCTGGAACTCCTGATGAAGACTGGAGACCAATTCCTACTGTAGTAACCTCCGCTGATGAAGTTATTGCAGCTGCAGGAACCAAATACTCCATGTCCCCAACTTTATCCGCATTAAAAGAAGCAACACGTCAATACGGATTAGAAAAAGTTGGTGTAGTAGCAACTCCATGTCAAACCCAAGGTTTAAGAAAAGCACAAGCTTACCCATTCACTAGATTCGTCGCTGAAAAAATCAAATTAATCATCGGTATCTACTGTATGGAAAACTTCCCTATGGCTTCTCTTGACACCTTTGCTACCGCAAAATTAGGATTTGACAGCTTACAAGATGCAACCAAAATGGACATTGGTAAAGGTAAATTCTGGTTAACCAAAGACGGTGAAGACTCTGGTTTAGCTATTAAAGAAACCCACGGATACGAACAAGCAGGTTGTAACATCTGTCAAGACTACGTCTGCGAATGGGCTGACGTATCAACCGGTTCTGTAGGATCTCCTGACGGATGGTCCACTGTTTTAACCAGAACCGATGACGGTGACAGCATATTCAAAGCTGCTGTATCTGCTGGTTTAATTGAAACCAAACCAATGGACGAAGTAAAACCTGGTCTTCCTTTACTTGAAAAATTAGCTAAAGGTAAGAAAGACAAAAACACTGCAGAACGTGAAAGAAGAGCTAAAATGGGAGTTAAAATCCCTGCAATATACTAATCTTCTTTCTTTTTTTCTTTTTTTTTAAAAATTAGTATAAAAATAGAAATTGAAGAGAATAATCTCTTCTAAATTGTTGTAACTATGCAACCTTCTTTTTCAACAATGATTGTATGTTCCTTTTGACTTACAAAGCAGTCCTTTTTTTCACGAAGCGGAGCATAAGGATAGATTGCCATTGCATCTGACAACTGTTTCAGTGCGATAGCGCCTTTTCTCTCACCGAACTCATCTGTAATCCATCTTCCTGAAAACGGAACATATTTGTGGTTGTGCTGGATGTATTTTAACACTCTTGTGGTGCTTTTCATTCGAAACGGCCTGTTTGCCATGTATGAGAAAATGTAATGGCCCGGAGCGTCATTTACGATTCCCTCGCCGTTGGTTGCAAAAGGTTCTATTGCAACGGCCTGGCCTTCCTCTAGAATGTAGTTGTCGTTATTGTCGTAATTAGGTATTGAGATGCCTGCATGCAAATTGTATTGCTCAAGGCTGTGTCCGCATAAATTGAATATCGGATTTAAATTGTACTCTGAAATCGCCTCATGAACTGCAGCGCCGATTTTTGATATTTCAACTCCTGCCCTTGCGGTGGCGATTGCCGCTTCAAGACCTGCTGCTGATGCTTCAACAATCTCTTCATGCAAATTGATCTCATCTTGAGTGTAGTTTTCATCAATGTTTCCATCAGCAATAACTGTGATTGCAGTATCTGCGATATGTCCATCAACCATTGCGCCTAAATCCAGTTTGACCATGTCTCCGGCCTTGAATGTGGTTTTGTCACCTGCAGGTGAAGTGTAGTGGGCCGCTATTTCGTTGATTGACACGTTGCATGGAAATGCAATTTCAGCACCGTTTTTTAAAATTTCGCTTTCCACATAATTTACTAAGTCTAAAACCAAAGCTCCATCTTTAATCATTTTTGAAGCTTCATCACGAATCTTTGAAGTAAGTTTTCCAGCCTCTATATAGGATTCCATCATATGATATTACCTTCTGTGTAAATAATTAATTTTATAATTGATAAAATTTATATAATAATATATTGTTAAACTAGTTTATATAAAATTGGAGGTTATCAAATGGATGTTCCTACAATACCTGACCAAATGTTCTATTTGATTATTCTGGTCATTGTTGCTATTGTATTGATTATTATTGTTTTCCAATGGAGAAAAGTCGCACAATCAAAAAACTCAATTTTGATGCTTGAAAAGGAAATTGAACTTAAGAAAATGTCCATGGTGGAAAAAGACATTGAATCTAAAAGATTAATGGACAATCCAATTCCATTACCACAAGAGCAACAGGACAGTCTTTCAGCTATCAGGCAATCCACAACTGAAGTGAGAAGCAACGTCGGTTACTTGCATTCAGAAATCAATGAAAGATTAGCCAGACTCGAAGCTGAGACTGAACAAAGAAAACTGGAAAAAATGCTTAAGGAAATCGAGGCTAAAGAAGCCAAACTCAAAAAGATGAATAAATAGGTGGTAGAATGGATGCTATGGAAGTAGTTGCAGTCATAATCTTAATACTTGCAATCATAATACTTGTTTATTACTATTTGCTTAATAGTCCTTCAACCATGGATAGGTTGCGTGGTTATGTGCCGACAAGTGCCGATGCACACATGAATGAGATTTTAGGCAGAAGCAGTGACAATTCAGGATATGACCTGTCCAAAGAGGAAGCGGACGGCGAGAAGGAAGAGTCCGAATCAATGGGCAAAAAGATTAAAATCAAATTAAGCGATCTTGATTCTGCAATCAGCACTGATGCCTTTTCCAATAAAATCGATGCATTCCTTGATGAAAAAAGCGATGAACTGATTAAGAATTGGTCCTTGGCTACAACAAACGATTTGGAAGAGCTTGAATCTAAATTCTCCGAGACCACTGCCAATGTTGACGATTTGGATAAAAGTTTCAAGGAATTTAAAAAATCCTCTGAAGAGTTCCAGAAAGTCACTGAAGACAGGCTCGACGATTTGGATAAAAGAATCGAATCATTAGAAAATAAATAATTTATTTTCTTTGATTTTTTTCATTTTATGCAAAGGTTTATATATTATCTAAACAATAATTATAATATAGTTTTATACTATTTTTTGTTTGTATAGCAGGGTGGGGTAGTCTGGTGATCCCGCGGGGCTCATAACCCCGAGATCCCTAGTTCAAATCTAGGCCCTGCTACTTTTAATTAATATTTTTGGCAAGTTAAAGACAGCTGCTGGTTTTTATAAACTAAGGAAACTCCGCCCATCAATACAGACTATGGCGTTGAAAAACGTATACTGAGAGGTATGACTCTGGAGCAGAAACGACACGGCTTTTAATGGTAGACGATGATATTTAATTGAGGACATTAAAAGAAGCGGTGAAACGGCCATTCCGTAGGATGCAAGAGCAAAGGTGCCGATGACAACCTGTATGAGGCAAGGTAGCACGCTAAGATGAATGCTGTTAAAAACAGAAGGTGGGTTACTCTTGACAGGCCATGAATATTAATTATTTTTTTTAGTTTCATTGATTAAACTTTAGGAATTGTAATTTATTTTATACATTGAATATAAATTTTTATATAGTTTTCAATTCCAATTATTTAATGATGAGATACGTAACCAAATCAGATTTGAAAATTGTTGCAAGAAACTCAGGCATTATCATGATTGGGATTGGAATAATGTGTTTGGTTCCGCTAATCATGGATACGATATATTTTGAATTTGATTTTGTCAGTTATATTCTTCCGGCATTGATTTCCATTGGTTTAGGTTATGTTTTCATGAGTTATTTTGATGGGGCAACTCAACAGATAAGGCTAAAACACGGGATGATGATTTCATCATTTGCATGGTTTTGGGCGGGAATCATCGGGGGAATTGTTTTTACCCTTGCGACAAACATTCCTCTTATTGACGGTATTTTTGAAAGTGTTTCAGCATTGACCGGAACAGGAATAACAATATTCGATAATGTCGAGTTGTTGCCTCATGGCATACTGTTTTTCAGAGCTCTGGAGCAGTGGATTGGAGGATTGGGTGTAATTGTCATAGTGTTGAGGTTTATATCCCGTCCGGGGTCACTGTCCTCAAGGTTGTATCAATCAGAAGCTCGTGATGAAAGATTAAAGCCAAGTATTAAGAACACTATTAAATTAACATTGGAAATTTATCTAATTTACACAGTTTTCGGGATAATTTTGTATGTATTGGCAGGAATGCCTCTTTTTGATGCAATCTGCAATACGTTCTGCATTATTTCAACTGGGGGTATGGCGGTTAAAAATGCAAATATCGGATATTACCAAAGTGATTTGATCTATCTGATTTCAATAATCATAATGATTCTTGGCGCTACAAGCTTTTTGGTGCATTATAAAATAATAAAAACGACAGGAAGAGTACTGATAGAGGATTTGCAATTCCAAATAATCATATCGGTTATAGCGGTTGTTAGTTTGATGCTTTATTATTTATCAGACATTATTCCGATGGAGTTAGTATTCACTGTAACCTCTGTTATAACGACAACAGGTGCCAATGTGGCTTCAGTAGATGCAATGGCAGGATGGCCGTCATTTGTAATAATATGCTTGATGGGCTTAATGTTGGTTGGAGGTTCAAACGGTTCTACAGTAGGTGCCATAAAACTTCTACGTACAATAATATTTTTCAAAGGAGCGTATCGAAATGTCAGGGAAATAATGTCTCCGATGAACAGGATAGTTCCGGTAAAGCTAAAAGGCAGTAAAATACCTGACGCTGAAATTGCACAGGCAGGAACCTTCATTACATTATATCTGATTTTCATATTCGTTACATGGGCATTGTTCTGCATGTTTGGATATGACCCATTCAAAAGCCTATTTGCAGCCATGTCCCTTCAGGGAAACAACGGTCTGGAATTGGGAATAATAAACCACACATTAAATCCTGTCCTGAAAATAGTCAGTATGCTGGATATGTGGACAGGAAGATTGGAAATATATCCAGTGTTGGTGCTTTTAAGAGCAGGATTTGAAATTTTTAAAAGATAATTGCCGTCAATTATTTTTTTTAGAGGAATGATGGTTGTCAGATATTGGAAATTCATTTAAAAATTTTGCGCTGCATCTTCAAAGATTAAAAAAATTAGTTTTCACTGGCATTCGATGGCTTGCCAGGTCATCTCAAAGTTTTTCTCGAAAAGAAGGTCAATATCCTCATTTGGGAAATCTAACCAAAAGCATTGAACTCCCATATACATGATGTACAATGTTTCGGCAATGTTTTCAGTTGTGAAGTCTTGTCTGATTTCATTTTTCATTTTGCCGTCTTCGACAAGGTCGTTTAAAAATATTCCAATATCCTTTCCTATTTGTGAAACTGTCCTGTTGACCTCATAATTGGAATATCCTGTTGCGGTTAAAAGAATTAATACAGTCCCATAATTGATGTTTTCATTGATGCTTTCAATTTCCACACCGTCTGTGAAGTGATGCAAAATATAAAGCAATCCGTCATGGATTCTCTCCTTTGTGGAACCTTCAAGAGGGATTTTATCAAAATCGATTTTCATATAATCAATTATATACTTTTGCATAATTGCTTCAAATATTTCGTTTTTATCTGAAAAGTGATAATATATGCCGCCTGTTGTCAGCCCGGTGCAATCTTGAATATCCCTAATTGAAATATCGATTGTTCCTTTCTCCAATATTAATTTCAGCGTTTTTTCAACAATCAAGTCCTTAGTGTTCATCTAACCACACAATGTTTAGTTAATTAATTATTCCCTGAATCTTATCTTTTCCCATTGCAAATCAAAATTATCTTCAAAGACAGAAACCATATCCTCGATTATATATGCCTCCCATTTATATGCAATTCCCATGAACATGTTAATTAATGAATCTGCAATGTCTTCGGTTGAGTAGTCCTGTCGGATTTGCCTGTTTTTTTGACCTTCCTCAACAATTTCTGTGAAAAATTCCTTCAATTCGTTTAGGAGGCTTTGGCATAACTCCTGGAAATCTTCATGAACAAATCCTTTTGCAGTCAAAATCGCCAATATGAATCTGTAGTCTATTTCATCATCAATCGATTCAATCTCGATTCCGGTTTGTTGTTCCTTAAAAATTTCGGCCATGGCATCGTGGATTTTCTCTTTTGCATTTCCCTTTATCTGCCTGAGTTCATCTATATTGAATTTGTAAAAGTTTAGATAGTATCTTTCAGTAACCTCATTAAATATCTCTTCTTTATTAGAAAAATGGTGATATATACCACCGATAGCAATTCCTGAAGCTTCACTGATTTCTCTAATTGAAAGGATGGAGTTTTGCTTTTCAATCATTAATTTTAAAGTTGTTTCTAAAATTAACTGTCTTGTATTCATACATCCAATATTTTTATATTTTATTGTTATTAAATGATGTAGAGAACGAACGTTCGGTAATGTTGGAAAATTCATATAACGAACGAATGTTCTGTATATTGGAAAACAGTAACTCATTTCACAGTTTTTGTTAATTAAGCAACAATAGTTTTATAAATCAATAAAAAAATAAATATTAATGAGAAAAATATTTGACATCTGCAATCAACATTATGTATGGAATTGATTGTTTTTGAAAAGATTAAGTAAAAGCAAACTAGAAGGTCGAATTTTAAAAAATAGGAGATTTCCGAAAAGGAAATGAAAATAATATTACGGAGGTATAAAACATGATGGATTTGATGATAATGAATGTTGTTAGGGTACTAATAGTGATTCTAATAATATATGCTGTGTTTAAAGGATTGAAAACATTATTAAAAATTGGAATAATCATATTTGTCATTTCTATAATATTGGGATTATTAGGATTCTAATTCCTAAGAGGCAAAAAATAGGGATATGATGAGAATATCAATAGTATCTGGATAAATGAGGCGCCAACAAAATTGAATGCTTTGGCAATGCTTTCATTTCCTAATGAGAAAAAATAGTTATTAACTGAACATTTCCACAAATTTGACATATCTAAACCTTAAATCAGAGGTATTATTATGTATAGCTTTATTATTTGTGTTTTGGCATTGATTGGCTCGTACTTTGTTTATGGAAATTTCATTGAAAGAATTTCAGGTATTGATGAAACTCAACAAACTCCTGCATTCAGACTGCAGGATGGCGTTGATTATATGCCAATGTCTAGAATAAAGAATTTTTTAGTTCACTTTTTAAATATTGCGGGTTTGGGACCTATTTTTGGAGCAATACAAGGAGCATTATTCGGTCCGGCAGCATTCGTATGGATAGTATTGGGCACAATTTTCATTGGCGGTGTTCATGACTTCTTCTCAGGATTCATGTCCGTGCGAAATGACGGATTTACTATGCCCAGCATTATTTCAAAATATTTGGGAGGTAAAGTCCAAAAGTTCATGGCAGTTCTTATTATCATTACAGGCATTTTTGTTTCAGCCACCTTTGCAAAAGGGGCTGCAGGTTTGCTCACGAACCTAACCAATATTGACATACTTATCTGGACAACACTAATATTCATTTACTTCTTGATTGCAACAGTATTTCCGGTTGATAAAATCATCGGAAGAATATACCCTGTTTTCGGAGCATTATTGCTAATCATGGCTGTGCTTATGATTGGAGCGTTGATCTTAAATCCGTCATACTCCATTCCGGAATTCACAACACAAGGCCTGTATTTGACTGACAAAAACATTTTCCCATATCTCTTTATTACAATTGCCTGCGGTGCCGTTTCAGGTTTCCACGCATCTCAATCCCCGATTGTAGCAAGATGCATTGAAAATGAGAATGATTCAAGGCCAGTATTTTATGGCGCAATGGTTTTGGAGGGTTTGGTTGCTCTTGTCTGGGCTGCAGTTGCAATGGCATTTTTCCACGGACAGCCTCAACTTGCAGCAATCTATGGTGCAACACCATCAGTAGGAGTCTATGAAATGGCAAAAACATTAGTGGGACCTGTCGGTTTGGTTTTAACCATTATTGGAGTTGTAATCTGTCCGATTACATCCGGTGACACTGCACTTAGAAGCTCAAGAATAACAATTGCCGATGAACTTCATCTAAACCATGAAAAACTGATTTCAAGACTTAAAATTGCCGTGCCATTGTTTTTAGTTGCATTCGGATTGACTTTTGTTGATTTCAGTCTGATTTGGAGATACTTTGCTGTGTCCCAATTAATAGTGGCCACAGTTGTATTATATGCTGCAAGCGCTTATCTTATCAATAATGACAAACCGTATATTGTCGCATTGATTCCGGCAATCCTGTGCACATTAATCACATTCGGATATATCTTGCAGGCTCCGGAATGTTTGGGACTGCCTTCAATGACGGCCAATGCGATTTCGGTTATTGCAACAGTTATTGTTTCAATAATATTTCTTAAAAAGTCAAAGAAGTCAATTCAATAATTTTCTCCTTTGATTTTTTCAACATGTTTTTAAGGTCCAAAATCAAAAAATTAGAATATGAAAGGGATTTTTGAATTCATCGAAAAATATTTTTTCATAGTGATATTGTTGGGGGTAGCTATTTCTCTAGTCTATCCAAATTCATTTAAATGGGTCTTAAGCGAATATAACGGCATCAACATTATCAATCTACTTTTAAGCATAGTTCTTTTTACAATGGGAACCACACTGAAAGCGGATGACTTCATTAATGTAATCAGAAATCCTAAGGCAATTGGAGTTGGAATTTCGGCACAATACATCATAATGCCCATTATGGCATTTGCTCTTGCAAGAGCGTTTTGCCTCGATACTGCTTTGACCGCCGGACTCATTCTTGTTGGAACCGTGCCTGGAGGAACGGCATCTGACGTCATTACTTTCATTGCAAAGGGAGATGTGGCACTGTCGGTTTCTTTAACTGCAGTTTCCACTGTGATTTCGCCCCTATTGACTCCAATAATCACATTATTGCTAATAGGCAATCAGATTCATTTCAATCCGATTGACATGTTCATTTCAATTGTTCAGATAGTCATTGTTCCAATCATGTTGGGGTTGATTCTGAATTACAAATTCCCTAATTTTTGTGAAAAATTAAAAGATTACCTGCCTACTGTATCCTCCATTGTGATTTGTTTAATCGTTGCAGGAGTAATCGGCGCCAACAAACAGGCTATTTTAACTTCATCTACTGTAATACTCATTGTCATTGTCCTGCAGTATTTCCTTTCAATGTTAATTGGATTTGGAATAGGACGCCTTGCAGGAATGAATAAAAAACAGATAATTACAGTAGCCATTGAAATTGCATTTCAAAATTCGGGTTTGTCAACCAGCCTTGCAAAAACCCATTTTCCAAACTTGTCCCAGGCAACAGTTCCCGGAGCGATTTATTCTGTCTGGCAGAATTTTGCAGGCTCAATTCTTGCCTATGCATTCAGGAAATATCAATCCTGACTATATTTTTTAAATTTCATGATTTAGACAATAATATATGTTGGAACAGGCATTGTTTTTGAAAAATACAATTAAATAATTAAATTGATAAAAAAACACAAATATTAGCATATTCTTATTGAAAATAACTTTGGATTACTGCATGATTCAAAAAAAGGATATGGATAGTTTAGTTCAAGTTATTTTTAATAAATAAAAAAAGGGAATAACTCAAAAGAGTTATTCTACACTGCTGATTTTATTTGTCATGTCTTCGGTGAAATTCATTTTTACAAATGTGTCATCTGTTGGAAGTATCATGTTGAATTCGTGGATTTCATCAATCTGGCCTGATCCGCTGAAATTATTGAATCCCAGGACGTGGCCTCCTGTTGCCTTATCATCAGACAGGAAATGAAGATGCCATCCGTGCATGTTCAACTCATTCATGTACTCTGGGAAATATACTGCAACAAGTGTTCCGGTCTGGTCAGTATGGTTGAATACCTTTTGGTCTACTTTTGCAACTTCAGTGAATTCCTTATATGGTTTTTCCTGTTTTTCAACGCTTCTAACGGTAATGTTTGAAAAATCACCTTTGATTTTGATTACATACATGTTGTTTACGCCATATTTTTCAATTTCCTTGTCCAATTGACATGTTAAGTCATCGAAATTCTTGGCAGTTATATTGGTTATTTTTCCATCTTCATCAAATTTGGTGATTGTGGCGAATGGTATGGTTTCATTATCCGGCATGACATTAATGCTTCCGTCAGCGGCTGCCTGATAGACTACACCGTCCAAAACTATCATCTCACCGTTTACTCCTTCAAATGTTCCAAGACCGATGTCACCATGTGATTTAAAATCCCCTACTGTGATTACTCCATTATATTCTCCATGCATGAAAGCCTGCATTAAAGAGACCTGATACATGGAATCATCATCATTATTGTTTAGAAGCAATGAATTCTGAGCGCTGACTGCTGAAACAGCAAGCAGACCCACTACAATTAATGCAAACACGATTTTTTTATTCATTTGATTCCCTCCTTATTGATTATTAAATTTAAATTTAATGGTTATTAAATGATGTAGAGAACGAATGTTCTGTTTGTGAAAATCAATATGAAGAACAAATGTTCGATTATATTTTGAAAATAGTAACTACATTTCATTTCATGATTTAGGGAATAATATATATTATTTTAAAAACTAAAATTAAATTCATGAGAAAGTTTTTGAAGGTTTCATTGAAATTCCAATGGAAGACAATATTGGTTATTTTCGCTTTGATAGTCATTCAGACATTCTTTCAAATGGAGATAATTGATTTGTTCAGCGCTGCTTTGACTGGAGTTAAAGAACAGAATATCGATTTGCTTGTCAAATCAGGATCATACATGCTGATGTATACGGTCATTTCAGTGATTGCCATTTATGTCATTTCCTATCTCTCAACAAGAGTGGCTTCAAATGCTGCATATACTGTCCGTGAGAAAATATTTCATATACTGATGAACTTGCCTGGTGAGGAACTCAAGCAATTTAAAATTTCAGGGCTGGTTACACGGTCAACCAGGGGGATGTCCTCAGAACAGGGTTTTATAGTGATAATACTCACACAATTAATGCTCGTTCCAGTTACACTCGTAGCAATTATTTATGAAATAGCACTGATTGATACGACTTATGCTATATTCTTCTTGGCATTTGTTGGAGTTCTTAGCCTGATTCTGATTTGGAGAATGAAACAAATTGTGAAAATATTTTTCAGAGCCAAAAAGACATACGGAAAACTGAACCTGATGTTTTTATCCAAAATCAGTGATATTGCAGGAAGGATTCCATTCAATAAACAGGAATATGAAGCCGAATTTGAAGAGGCATGCGAGAATTCCTATGACAAGAACGTCACCTATATTTTAAGCCAATATTATCTCGGGCCGGTATTGTTATGGGGTTTATATGCTATTGTTCTGATTACATTTGCAATGGTTAATTCCGGATACACCATTGGTTTTGAAACCGACAGTGTAGTTGATTCATTCGTTATTCTTATATATGTTGCCTACTTCGTCAGCACATTAACTTTCCTTCCGGCATTAATTGACAGGTGGCCACGTGCATATGCAACTTCCGTGCGTTTGGAGGAAGTCCTGAATCTGGAAGATAAAACTATAAAATCCAAAAGCGCTGATAATCCAAAAGCAATAGAGATTGTAGAGGAAGATGTATCCTGGCCGGATAAGGGCATATGGGCTGAAAGAAAGGAAATCTCTCAAAAATTCACTCTAATTTTAAAGGATGACAGGATTAAAGTAACACTATCAATGATTCTGCTTACGATATCCACATTGTGCATGGTTTATGCTCCTAAAGTTGCAGGAAAGACGGTTAATTTATTGAGTTCCAATATGAATTCATTCAACGATGCTGGCGTCTACTTTAACCTTGCCTTGCTTTTGGCATTATATTCTGCAGGCTATCTCTTAAAATTAACTCCAAAAAGAATCATGGGGATTCTCGGTGAAAAGGTGGCCTATAACTTAAGAATGGGATTATTTGACGGGATTGATGCTGTCGGACCCACTTTCATTAAGGAAAATTCAAAGGGTCTCATCATGTCCAGATTAAACAATGATGTGATGAACATCAGGGAGTTCGTCTCTTCCAGATTTTCTGAAATTTATGCGCAAATCCTATCGATAGTCCTTGTAATAGTGCTGATGATGATGACAGACTTTAGATTGGGCTTAATTTATCTGGCGATATTGCCGGTTTATATCATTTCCTTTTCTTTATGCGATTATAAATCTAAAGACTATTATGATGGTCATCAAAAGCATTTGGGCCGATTGATGAGCTATTTTGAAAGAGGCCTCTCAAATCGTGATGCATTCCATGAAAAAGGGTTTAAAAAACTAAACCAAACAGTAATTGACTATTATGCCAAATCCAGAAATGTTACTAATATTATGGGGCCTGTTACAACCCTTTTGACAAATGTAAGTAATATAACTGTTTATATGGCAGGCATTTACTTTTTATCAGTTGGTGAAATACAGCTGGGAACCCTATTGGTGGTTATCATGTATGGACAGTTATTGACCAAACCTATTAAAAAATTAAGTACATCTATGGCTTCCATTGAAACTGCATTTTCAAGCATCAAAAGAATCTTTGCGATTATTGACTATCAAAAAGAGGAATGATTTGGTTTAATCAGGTTTAGTGTAAAAAGGTAACTTATTAACCTTTATTTATTTTTTTAATTCAGATAACTCTAAAACATCAATAGGAAAAATTGTATACTTATTTTAAATTTCGCTTTTGCTCTTTTTTTACTTTAAAACCATTGTTTGTAAGAATTCATTTAAATCGTCAATTAAAAAATAATGCCTTATATTTATTAATAATGAAAAATAAAACAATATATTAAGTATTGTATTCATTTACAATATTTATGTATGTATTATTGTACAGAACGAACGTTCTGTTTGATTACTTGATTTTTAGACAATATGAGGTAATTAAAAATGACGAAAAAAAGGATGGGTGTATTACTGATACTACTCCTTGTAATGATTATAAGTATCGGTGCAATTTCAGCGGCCGATACCAATGATACGTTGCTGGAGGAGGCCAGTGATGCAGATATTTCACCAGCTTCTTTAGCTGTTGAACAAGAAGACAATGCCACTTCGCTTGAAAGTGAAGCAGGCAGTGATGTTGAAATTAGTGCAAATGATAATTCGGATGAAATATCCGATCTGAACATAAAGGAGGGTGCTTCTTCCAATGTAGGTGAAGAGGTGCTTTCTGCTTCAAATGATGATTTGCTTGGAGAAAACCCTAACTTTTATTATAATGGCAAATGGTATGGAGATTTGGACGATGCCGTTGATGATGCCTGTGATAATAATGGGGGAACAATATACCTTAAAGCAAGAGCATGGGGTTACGATTCTGCTGAGCGAGAAATTACAATTAGTAAGGGAGTATGGATAACATTCCAGCCGTATAATTCCGGTGATGAAGTTATTTTTGACGGCCAAGGTGATCATGAGCACTGGCTCTTTAAGATAAATGATAAAAATGCACATGTCACATTCAATAGTATAACCTTTAGAAATGGAGGTGCATTTCAGGGAGGTGCTATTGAGGTTGTACATGGATCTTTGACCTTGAACAACTGTAAACTTGAAAACAATAAAGCTTATCAGAACCTTGGTGGAGGTTTTGGTTGGGGTGGAGCAATCTTTCTTGATGAATCAGATGCTTCACTTGTAGCTAATAATTGTCGGTTCACAAACAATAACGCAGCATCCGGAGGTGGAGCTGTCTATCTTGAAGATGGAGCTTCAGCTACTTTTACTGACTGTTATTTCGAGGGCAATAAAGCAGGTGGAAGTGCTAACCATGTTCAAAATGAAGCTGGTAGTTCATCATCTTATTCCTTTAACAATTGTCGTTTTATAGGATCCGGTTCCCTCGAAATTGAAGTGCATGCTCCTTATAAATCCGTGGATATAACTCCTGATGTTGAGGATGATGTGAATTATGCTGTTTTATATAAAGGTGGCAGTTATTATGATAGAAAAGCTTGTAATGATGGTGATACTGCAACTTTCTCTAATCTGGAAAGAGGAACCTATACAGTTTACATGATGAAAAATTGGGAATCAAGATATGAGTATTCAGGAACTACTTTCACTATTATCGAACCTTATTTTGTTTTAAATGATGAAAAGGTATTTGAAACTTTAAGTGAAGCAGTAAATGCTATTTCCAGTGGTGGATCTGGTGTAATTACTGTTGAAGGCGGAACTTACACAGGGTCTAGTAATTTTAACGTGCAGATTATAAATAAAAGGGTAACAATTAGACCTAAAGATACTGATGACCCTGTAACTTTTTCATCCAATTCTCAAAAGTATCTGTTCGATGTGAGTTCTAATTCCCAACTCACCATGGAAGATATAACTGTAACAGGCAAGTTTTCAGATATAGCATTAAAATTCCTTACTAATCAGGAGTGTACCATTTCAGATTGTGAATTTAAAAATATTAAAAATACCCAAAATCAACCTGAACGCCCAATTTTTGCGCAAAATTCAAATCTGGTACTGAACGGCAATAATTTCGAATCAAGTAGTAGGATAGTCTTTGGAAATACTGTTGTAAAAATAGATGATTGTACTTTCACATCTAATCATGGTATTAATGGAGGAGCTATCTATGCTGATACTCATTCAGATGTGACAATTACCAACTCAGAATTTACCGCTAATGAGGGCACAGGTAGTGGTGGAGCCATATATGCTAACAAACTTAACATCCATGATACTACATTTATAGGAAATTCTGCTAATATGGGTGGGGCTGTTTATATAGCCGGAGGCTCTAGCGATCTTGTAAATATAACCGGCTGTGTTTTCGATTCCAATGCTGCAACTACAGGTTACAGAAACATATACTCCGAATCACTTACAAGAAAATTCTTTTTACAGTTTAATGAATATGATTTGAATTTAGCATTAAATGCAAAAGATGGTGCATATGGTATGGAATATGTTCTTGAGGGTGTTTTCGATTGGGGATCTAATTTAGATAATAATTATACTCTTTTAGCAGGTGTTATGGATGAAACTGTTTTTGGTGGATTACTCACTATTGAAGATAATCAGTTTAAAATAAATGTGGGAGTGCTATCTGGAGGAACACACGAATTCACCATGTCTGGAATGCATACTCAAGGAGACAGTAATGACCATTTCTATGGCCATGAGTACTATTCCGATTTATATGGAAACGAATTCTATTTAAATAAGGAAGCGTATGCTAAAATAGTGATTGAAAAAGCAAGAATAACATTAAATCTTGCTGTAAATAGTGTATTAATACCTGAAACACCGGTTCTAAATGTTCGTGCTAATTGGGATAACAATTACACTATTATAATCGGAAATAAGAATTATCAGCTTGAAGTTGTAAATGGTAAAGCCAGCATGCCACTTACTGGCCTTGATTTAGGCAATTATACTGTAGTTGGTATGCGTGACGGTGATGAAAATTATTATTTTGTCATGAATTTCACTACATTTTCAGTAAGCAAAACCTACAGCAACTTCCTTGTCGTAAGTACAAACGTGGAATATGATACTTTGGGCGAAGCTGTAGCCAATTCCAATAGTGAGGACATGATTTATATTAAAAACGGCACATATAAAGAAACAGGAGTTATAATATCTGGTAAGGTTCTCACTATCATTGCATTGGATGGTGCAATCTTTGATGCTCAGGGTCGTGACGCCAATTTCATAACTGTCAATGAGAACGCTATAGCTGATATATCTGGCATAACATTCAGAGGACTTCACAACAGGAATACCAATTATGGGGCTATTGTCAATCACGGATATCTCGCACTGACTTCATGTAATTTCACAGACAATAAGATTACTAAGACCTCATTTGCTGAAAATGGTGGAGCAGCCATATTTAGTGATGGGCAATCATTGGATATTGACAGTTGTAATTTCATAAATAATGCCGCTCCTTTAAAAGTCAGTACTGCAGCAGTCACATCACTGGGTCATGATGATGTTTCAATCACAGATTCCAAATTCATAAACAACTCTGCACGTGAAGGTGGAGCAGTGCACTTCAAAAACTTAATACAATTTGAAGATGCAATAACTTCATGTGACTTTGAAAAGAACACTGCTGTTAAAGGGTCTGCAATATATGTAGGAAACAATTCCGTATATGTATCTGTCACACTCTCTGATTTCAAGAAAAACGACATCAAAAATAGTCTGGGAGAAAATGCGCAACTTGAAGGTGGGGTAATATATGTCAATGCCAATGCTGGTGATGCAATCATTGATATTAGCTTATCCAATTTTGAAGACAACTCCAACAGCAAGGTTGATGGTGGAGTCCTATGCCTTGATGGATCTTCAAGAGCCAGCATCGCAGGCTGTACTTTTAATAACAATAGTGGTAAGATGGGTTCTGTAATTTTAATCAAAAACCCTTATAATAAAAAGCTCTCCTTAATTATGGATAGCAGTGTGTTTGCAAATAACAATGCTGCAACCGGAGCCATTGCAACATCTCCTAAAGTCACAGCATTAATCGATGAGTGTGTTTTTGCAAATAACACTGGAGAAAACAGGCATATTTATAGCAATGGTTTTACTGTAGTTCATGATTCCATTTTTGATGTTAAGGATGCTAAATTAAATGCACCATCTGTCCAATATGGTGAAAGCTCAATAATCACTGGTACAGCAGATATCGGTACCAATATCTATGCAGCAGCCAATTTAACAGTCGCTGGTGAAAACAACCTTATTGAAATCAAAAACAATGCCTTCACATATGATGCAGGCAAATTGGATCATGGCAAATATTATGCTGTTTTAAGCAGTATTGCAGATAACAATAATAACACATATCTGATGGATGGCATAACTGAAGTTTTCAGAGTTTACAATACTGGCTTTGATTTGAAGGTTTCCGTTGACAACATCACTTATGGTGAAACCCTTAAAGTCATTGAAACACTGCCTTCTACTGCAACAGGAGCAGTTGGTTATCAATTGAATGGAAATTATTACACAAAAGATGAAATCGAATCATTGAAATTAGATGCAGGAAAATACACACTTGTAGCTTTCTATGACCATGACGATTTCGCATTCACATCAACTACTGTTAATTTCGAAGTCTATAAAGCTAGTCCGACCATATCTGTACCTGATGTGGAAGTGGAATATAATGACAGCATTGTTCTAAACATAGAATCAGATGTTCCGTCAATATATACAATAGAAATCGAAGATTACAAAAATGCAGTATTTGTTAATGGCAGCAGAACTATTGTAATAGATAAAACACTGAATCCGGGTAATTACACAATCAAGGTCACTTCACAGGAACGTGTAAACTACATATCAAATTCCACTGAGGCCATTTTGAATGTCAATGGAAATCTTCCTGTATTTAGCTTAAGAATCTCAAACACTAATATGGATGATATGGGAACTGACAATGCAGGTGAAATTGATTCTGTAGTTGGCCCTTCCAATAATGTTCAGGACAAACCTGTAATGACTTATTCATCCGTCAAGTATTTTGCAATTGATGATACTAAATCAAAAGAAAATCTCGGTAATTCTCCAGATAACAACCTAGGTGATGAATATGAGGATTATAAATTCATTTACCAATACGATGAAGATTCAGATCCAGAATATTATGAAACTCTAGAGGATGCAATTGATGAGGCTGTGACATGGGGTGCAGGTATCATTACTGTTAGAGGCGGAACATATTCCGGGTATGGATTCTATGGCATTGACATTGAAGGAGAAGTGGAATTAACAATCAGGGCTTATGAAGACGAAGAAGTCATCTTTGACTGCGGAGGTGAAAATTACTTCATGGTTTTAACATATGATACTGAAATGGAGTGGGTTCAGGTACCTCCGCCTCCACATCCAGAGTTTGAGCAGACAGACGGTCCTACCGTCACACTTGAAAACATTACAGTAATCAATGGATTTGCTACTTATGGTGGAGCTATTGATTTGGAAGTGGGTACTTTAACCTTGATGAACTGTAATTTCCGCAATAACAATGCTGATGAAGGTGGCGCCATATATATTGGTAAATGGGATGCAGAAAATGATGCAACTCTCATTGCACTAAACACTACCTTTATAAACAATTACGCAACAAGTGAAGGTGGAGCAGTCTATATTGCATCCGACAATTGGGACGGTCAAACAACATCAGCATCATTCATGTTATGTACCTTTTTAGACAACTATCAAGGTGAAGATGAAGAGAGAGTGAGGAATTACTTTGCTGGTGGCAATACCGATGAAATAACCTGCCAGTATTGTATATTTAACGCTAATGGGGAAATATACAATTTCACTATGGATAAAATCAACCAGACTGTCTATGTAAATGGTACATCTAATGATGTCTTTGATTCAGTGGTCTTATTGTACTTCGATTCAGCACCTTTATACACTATTAACAATAACGGTTCACGTGATTTCAGCATCACTTTTGAGGATGTTATTGGAGGAAACTATACAGTAGGTGTAATGAACGACCATAACTTCAATACATACATCTATGAGGTTTCATTTGAAATGAAAGTGCCGAATTTCATCATATCCGAAGATGAAGTATTTGAAAACTTAACTGATGCTATTGATGCAGTTAGTGACCATGGTGTTATCTATGCAAATGTGAATTATTATTATGAAGACAATATGGAAATTGATATCAAAAAATCATTCACCCTTAAAAACTTCAGAGATGACGGAGTTATTTTCGACGGAAACAGTACACAATGGTTCTTTACAATAGCTGAAGGATGCTCTGTTGCATTTGAGGGCATATACTTTACTGATGGGGCCGTAAAAAATCATGCAAGCATTGAAAATTACGGTACTTTAGTAATCAATAATTGTACATTCGACAGTTTTGAAACCGGTGAAATCATACACAACTCTGGTTTATTAAACATATTGAACTCTACATTCTCACTTAACTCCGTCAATAATGCTGTTGTTTGGAACGATGCGGATTTAGTCATTGATACAGTTGAATTTTCATACAATATTGTCAATACAAGTTCTGTAGTATACACCAATGGCGCTGCAGATATTGTCGCTTCCAATTTCACAGGCAACTATAACTTTGGAAATGGTGGTGCAATCTATAACGCCAAGTCATTATCTGTTAAAGACACTGTTTTCAGCGAAAATGAAGGTATGGATGGTGGAGCTGTTTATAATGCTGGAACCTTACAAGTCTTAAACTGTACTTTTGAAGATAACAGTGCAAACGGATATGGTGGAGCAATTTACAACTGGAATGAAGCAAACATCTTTAATTCAACATTCACCGGATCATCCAGTGAAAAGGACGGCGGTGCCATTTATAACAATAATCAAATGACTGTTGATAATTCTACATTTGTTGGAAATACCGCAACCGGCAAAGGTGGAGCAATTTACAGCAACCAAGCATTGGTACTTACAAATTCATTCTTTGGAATTAACTTTGCTGAAGAGTATGCAAACATTTACAATGCAGGAGATATTCAATTCAGTGGAAACATATTTGATTTCTATGATGTGATATTGATTGTACCTGATGGTCAATACGGCATTCCTACAACAATTACAGGTACACTTAACCCTGAATTCAACATGGATCTTCAAACAGTATTGCCTGGATTCGTCAACGGTAAAGATGCCACAGTCACAATTTCAGACGGCATATTTGAATACGTTACAGACATTTTGCCAAAAGGTGTATATGACGTTAAATTGGATGAAATCATTTATGACATCTATGGAAACATTTATTACGGTGAATCAATAACTGACAGGCTTGTCATAAATAAGGCGAATGTCTACATCAATGTGACTGTAGATGATGTTGTCATACGTGGTGAATCCGGTTCACCTGTTTTAAAGATTGACACAAGTAAAACAGGATTGTTCCATATTCTTTTCAATAGTAGGCTTTTCGATGTCAATATTACTGATGAGCATTCCAGTATAACATTGGATGCCGTCGGTGAAGGAAACTACAGTGTAACTGTTATTCGTGAAGGTGATGAAAACTATAAAGATGCGGCAAACACTACCGCATTCAAAGTCAGCAAATATGAAGGCAAATTCATTGTCAACAGTACTGGAAATGAATTCGAAACATTACGTGAAGCCCTCGCAGATTCTTCAAATGATGATGTCATTTATGTAAGGGAAGGAACCTATTCTGGTGCTGACAATTTAGGCTTGACCATTTCAGGTAAGAAATTATCTATAATTTCACTTGGAGATGTTGTCTTTGATGCAAATTCAACCAATTTAAGGTTTTTGACAGTTGAATCTAGTTCTGATATTACCCTATGTGATGTTGTTATCACAGGTTTTAATGAGAATACTACCGGGTCAGTCATTAACAATAAGGGTAATCTGACTTTGGACGGATGCGTCTTTGTCAATAATACTTTAGAATCTGATGATAATGCACTTATCTATAGTAGAGGAAATTTAACAATTGTGGGATCTGGATTTTATGACAATAGATTAGTTCAATCAAACATCATAGGGGCATATGGTTTCAGTTTCATAGTTAAGGAATCCTCATTTGAGAACAATACAGTCATATATGAGAGTTTAATTGCAACTTCTGTGAAATCAGCAAAATTCATATCAAATGCTTTTAGTGAAAACAGAGTATTACATAATCCTGTTAGTCTTATTGAGGTTTACAGCTCTGGTGATGTTCTCATTAGCTCTGAGTTTTACAATAATGCTATAGATGGGGAGATTATTTATTCAGCTACCAACAAAAATCTGCTGGTCAACAATTCCGTTTTCACAGGCAATAATGCAAGTGAAATAATTTCCTCAGGATACAGGGATCAAATTACTATTTCAGGATCACTATTCACAGACAATGCTGTTGAAAATGTTGTTTTAAGTAAAAACAGTAATCTATCTGTTCTTGAATCCACATTTTCAGGCAACACACTCTCAGGTAAAGGTGCATTATACATTGGACAAAATGTTAATGCAACTGTCAATGGCAGTGTGTTTACAGACAATAAGGCAACCGAATATAGAAACATTTATAGTGAATGCAATGTGAACATTACCAATTCAGTATTTGATGCATTGAACGTGGATTATACTGTTAATGATATTGACTATGGTGAAAATGAAACAATTGAAGGAACTATTGATATAGGTACAAACCTCAACTTCACTGTTAATTTGGACATTAACTCCAACAGCTATTCAGTCAACCTTACTGACAGCAAGTTCACCTACAATGCCGGCATCCTCAACGGTGGGGACTATACTGTGGTATTAAATCCAAAAGATGTTAATTCAAACACTTTTGTATTTGATAAAATTACCAAAATATTCACTGTCAACCGTGTAGATCCTGGATTGAGCATTTCAATAGCAGATATCACTCAGGGTGAAAAATTAAAAGTTAATTTAACAATAAGTAAGAAGGCTACTGCTAATGTCGTCTATGAATTAGGCGGTAAGACTTATACTAAGAAGGAATTGGAAAATCTCACATTGGCTCCTGGTAATTATTTAGTTACTGCAATGTATAGGGGAGATAAAAACTACCTTTCAGCTACTGCAATGGATAATGTGGTAGTTCACAAAGTCGCTCCAAACATTACTGTCGGTGATGTTGCAGTTGACTATGGTGATGAGATTGAAATAAATGTGACTGTCGATGTTGCTGATTATTATACAATGTTTTTAGGCAACGAATCAGTTTCATTATATATTAATGATACTGCAACTTTCACATTCCCAAGTGAAAACTTCAAACCGGATAATTATGAAATCATCGTATATGTATTTGAAACTGACGATTATGCAGAAGCATATGCCTATGCTACTTTAACAGTTAATAAGGCTGTTGGAGTTTTCAATTTAACAAACGATACAATTATTCAGGGTGAAAATGCAACAATTACTGTTGAAGTTCCACTCAATGCATATGGGAACATTGCATATACTGTATATGATAAAGACAATAAGTTAGTTTATAACATCACTCAGTCCTGTCTGGAAGATCTCATTGTTCCTAATTTGAATCCTGGAAAATATGTCATCACAGGTACTTTTGAAGGCGATTCTTATTACAGCAACGAATCTATAATCACTTCCAGTGAAATATTTGTCAGACAATGTGTGGATGTAACCATTACTGTATCCAATATAACCTATGGTGAAAATGCCACTGTCACTGTTGAAGGTACTGTTGATGGTGACTATCTTGTTTATGTGGGAACCGAACCGATTTTAGTCACTCTTATAAATGGTACTGGAACTGTTGTTGTTTCAGATTTAAGTGCTGGAAATTATGTTGCTAATGTCACTATTGTTGATGGCAATTATTCAGCATTTAATGAAACAGCATTTGACGTAGCTCCTAAATCTGCTTCAGTTGTCATTTCTGTTGAAGATATTTTATACGGTGAGGATGCTATTGTTCAGGTTACTGGTGAAATTGATGGCGAATACATTGTAGAGATAGATAATCAGAATTATACTGTAAATGTTGTTGACGGTAAAGGAAGCACTGAAGTTTATAATTTAGCTGTTTGTAATGATATTTTAGCTTCCGTAACAATTGCTAACAGTAACTATACTGCATATAATACTACAACATTCAATGTAATAAGCAAATACGATACTCCAATCTCATTGGATGTCGTTACTGGCGAATACGATGTGGCAATGACTGTTACTGTTAACGATAATGCAACCGGTCTTGTCAAATTCCAAGTTAAAGGCACAGAAGAATACGTACTCTATGTTGATGTGATTGACGGTAAAGCTGTTCTTGAAGATATTCTTGACATTGGTGATTACACAGTGATTGCAACCTACATGGGTGATGCCAGGTTCAACACTAACATTACCTTTGAAGATTTCACAATTAAAGGTCACATTAAGAAGAACACTACAATCGCAGCAAATGCTGATGTGAATGTGGACAAAGTTACTATAACTGTAAGGGTTGATGAAAACGCTACTGGTTTTGTAAAACTAAGCGTTGGCGATACTGTTGCTAATATTGAATTAGTGGATGGTGTTGCAAATATAACAACTATACTGCCTGCAAACAGTTACTTTGTTGATGTAATTTATCTTGGTGATGAAAACTACAATGTCAACAAGACATATCTGACATTCACTGTAACAGAAGTTGCCAAGGAAAATACTACCATTGATCTTAACATTGCTGTTGATGAAAACACAGCCATATTCGATGTTGATTTGAATGAAACCGTAACCGGATTGGTCAAATTCTACATAATCAGCAAAGAAACTGGTGAAAATTACACTATATACATGGATGTTAAAGACGGTCATGTAGAAGCATTTACTGACAGCATTGCAGCTGGAAACTACACTTTAGTCGCAACATACATGGGTGATTCAGTATTCAACACCAACACTACATCCAAAGACTTTGAAGTCATTGGACACATAATGAAAGACACACCAATCGAAGCAACAGTTGAAACCAACCTAAACACAGTTAAATTAACTGTTAAAGTTGATGAAAACGCTACCGGATTTGTGGAAGTCAAATATGGTGAAGGTGTATTAAATATTGCATTGGAAAATGGTGTAGGAACATTCATAACCGAATTGCCTTATGGAAGTTACAGTTTGGATATCACTTATTTAGGTGATGCGAACTACAATAAGAACTCCACAAAATCCGAGTTCACACTTGTAGAGCCTGATAAGGCAACCACTCCTATCTCATTGGATGTCGTTACTGGAGAGTACGATGTGGCAATGACTGTTACTGTTGATGATGCTGCAACCGGTCTTGTCAAATTCCAGGTAATCGGCAGCGAAGGAGAATACATACTCTATGCAGATGTAATTAATGGTAAAGCTGTTCTTCAGGATATTCTCGATGTTGGTGATTACACAGTATTTGCAACCTATATGGGAGACGGCAGGTTTAATACCAACATTACTTATGAAGACTTCACTCTCATGGGTCACATTAAGAAGGATACTCCAATTACAGCCAATGCTGATGTGAATGGAAACAGAGTTACTGTAACTGTTAAAGTTGATGAAAACGCTACTGGTTTTGTAAAACTAAGTGTTGGTGACGGTCTTGATGCTAATGTTGAATTAGTGGATGGTGTCGCAACATTAACAACCACATTACCTGCAAGCAGTTACTTTGTTGATGTAACTTACCTTGGTGATGATAACTACAATATTAACAAAACTAAGTTGGCATTTACCATAACAGAAATTTCCAAGTTTAAAACAGCTATTGATCTTGACATCACTGTTGATGAAAACAGTGTCCTGTTTGATGTTGGTTTGAACAAGACCGCAACCGGTTTGGTCAAATTCTACATTGTCAGCAAAGAAACTGGTGAAAACTTCACTATGTACATGGATGTTATAGATGGTCATGTAGAAGTGCTTGCTGACTACCTTGCAGCTGGAAACTACACTATAGCTGCAACATACATGGGTGATTCTGTATTCAACAGCAATATAATCGCTAAGGACTTTGAAGTCATTGGACATGTGCTGAAGGATACTCCAATCGATGCAACAGTTGAAACCAATCTAAACAAAGTAACATTAACAGTTACTGTTGATGAAAATGCTACTGGATTTGTGGAAGTTAAATATGGTGATGGTGTATTGAATATTGCATTGGAAAATGGTGTAGGAACATTTGCAACTGAATTGCCTTATGGAAGTTACAGTTTGGATATCACTTATTTAGGTGATGCGAACTACAATAAGAACTCCACAAAATCCGAGTTCACACTTGTAGAGCCTGATAAGGCAACCACTCCTATCTCATTGGATGTCGTTACTGGAGAGTACGATGTGGCAATGACTGTTACTGTTGATGATGCTGCAACCGGTCTTGTCAAATTCCAGGTAATCGGCAGCGAAGGAGAATACATACTCTATGCAGATGTAATTAATGGTAAAGCTGTTCTTCAGGATATTCTCGATGTTGGTGATTACACAGTATTTGCAACCTATATGGGAGATGCCAGGTTCAACACTAACATTACTTATGAGGACTTCACAATAAGAGGTCATATCAAGAAGGATACTCCTATCACTGCAAATGCTGATGTTATTGGAAACAAAGTTACTATAACTGTTAAAGTTGATGAAAACGCTACTGGATTTGTAAAACTAAGTGTTGAGGATACTGAGGCTAATGTTGAATTAGTGGATGGTGTTGCATCACTAACAACTACATTTTTAGCAAACAGTTACTTTGTTGATGTAGCTTACCTTGGTGATGATAACTACAATATGAACAAAACTTATGTGACATTCACTATAACTGATATTTCCAAGCAAAACACTGCTATTGATCTTGACGTCTCTGTTGATGAAAACA
>NZ_CAMVPN010000031.1 GCF_947169325.1 uncultured Methanobrevibacter sp.
ATCCATTTATATCCCTTAAAAATACATGGATTTCCAAAAGAATCTGACATTTTTTTCCCAAGGATAAATGAAAAATAACTGTTCTTTTCTTAACCATAATTATATTCCCTTTTAATAAAAAAAGTTTATCCGAGAGCATTTGCAAAGTGCGACGAGATAGAATCAATAATTTGTTATATATCTTAGATTTTAAGATGTATGTTAGTGCAGTCTTTGTTGACTGATAACACTGTTGTGCGTGTTATTCTCCCTTGAAACTGCGTCACTGGTAACAGTGGAGTGGGTTGCATGATAGGTAAAGCCTAATCTTGTTATTAACTTCCAAATAACAGAGGGCGAGAGAAAGACGTGCGACATGATGGGTCTGTTGCTCATTTAAATCAGTGAAATACTATTAATTTATAGTTTTTCAATCCTAGTTGTGATGGGATTTCCTCCCTTGAAACTCTTAACCGAGTGATTGGTTACGAGGTTGCATGATAGAATGTCTAAGTGGAATTCAAGTACTCTGAAAACCACGGGCTAGAGGAAGCCTTGAAACGCTCAACATTATGTGAACAACTGTAAGCATCGTCACTCGCAGCAGTAAGTGGAGTACACTGTTAAAATCTACATTTTAACTATTACTGTATTGCAAATTCAGGAGATAAATACTGTCTTTATATTTATCTAATCACAACCCATAATATTTGCCGGTGTAAAGGTTGGAGCGTCCTCTTGGCGTATCTGATGACAGATCAACATGGTAAGCCTGATACACTCCCCCCAATAGGGGGTAGGTTGATTGTGAATGATATACATATGTGTAGCAGGTAGAGGATTTCGAAGAAAGCAAATGCCGTCGATGTCGAAAGACAATGGGAATAATAATGAGCATATAAACCATGACGGATACCTGTAAAACCTAATAAATGCAAGTTAGGTATGGAGTGGAAACACTGCCTACTTTCGAAAGGTGGACAACTTCAATGTAGACGAAAGAAAATGTTCTTTTGCATTATTATCCAAAGGAAGGTGATTAACTTGAGAAATACCACAAATAATATTTGTGTGTCCGTATCATCTGACATTACTGACTGGGACACTATTAATTGGTATAGTGTCGAAAAGTATGTAGATAAACAGCAAAAGCGGATATATGAAGCTGAGGTTAATAAAGATAAACGAAAAGTAAGAAATATTCAAAGAATGTTAACAAACAGTAGGGCCGTTTTGTTATTAGCGGTTCGTAGAGTTACTGAAATTAATAAAGGGCGAAATACACCTGGTCCTGATGGATTTCTTGCTAAAACCAGCAAGGAAAAGGGTGAATTAGTAGATAGATTGTCTAAGAAGAATATTTATAATTATATTCCTAGTCCTACACGTAGGATTTATATACCGAAGAAAAACGGCAAAAAGAGACCGTTAAGTATTCCTTCAATTACTGACAGAATTTATCAAGAGATAATTAGAATTATCCTTGAACCACAAATGGAAGCAAGGTTTGAACCTACATCATATGGCTTTAGGCCAAAAAGAGGAGTATATGATGCTATAGAACGCATTTTCCTTAATATAAAAGGCAATAAATGGTGTTGGGTCTTTGAAGGAGATTTTAAAGGTTGTTTTGACAATTTATCTCATGACTTCATTTTAAAGCAATTAAAAGGCTTTACTCTAAAAGGAGTGGTGGAAAGAATCTTAAAAGCAGGTTATTTAGACAATAACGTGTTTAACGAAACTATTAAAGGCACTCCTCAGGGCGGATTACTGTCTCCATTATTGGCGAATATTGCACTAACAGGACTCGAAGAATACTTAAATATAACTTATAAAGAAATTAAACATGATAAAAACGATGATGAGTATGTAACTTATGCTACAAAAGGTGATTATCGTGTTGTTAGGTATGCCGATGATTTTGTGCGACAAGATGGGTCTCTTTCTTCATTTTAGCAGTGGAAATTCATTTATATGGATTTCTAATCCCTGTTGTGTTGGGATTTTCCCCCTTGAAACTCTTAACTGAGTGATTGGTTAGGAGGTTGCATGATTGTAAGCCTAACTGGAATTCAAGTATTCTGGATTTCATGGGCGAGGGAAAGGATAAGAACGATTAACTTTCGGGTGAATGGCTGTAAGCATCGTTACCGCAAGCAATAGGTGGAATACAATTGTCACAGAAGACTACTATTGTTTTGCAGATTGGAAATAAATATTGAAGTCGTATTTATATTGCACAACCCATATATCTGCCGGTGTGCAAGTCAAATCGTCCCTTATTCGTATCTGATTGGAGATCAACTTGGTAAGCCTCACAGGGTCTTACAGATTATTTATCTGTGAGTAAGCGGATTGTAAATGAAGCCTAATTCCTTAGGAGGTAGAGGATTTCAAAGGAAGCAAATGCCGTCAATAACCGAAAGGTAGCAGGAAGAAATGAAGATATTATTAACTGTGAACGGATACCACTCCTTTGTGGGTGGCGGGGAAACCTGGCTGACTTTTGAATGGTTAGCAACATGTATATAATGCGATTTTGCATTTAAAACTATGAAATTGAAGGTGACAGATAATGAGATTAACTCCAAATAATAATATTTGTGAGCCCGCGAAGCCTGATACTGTCGATTGGAAGAATATCAAATGGTATAGAGTCAATCGACATGTAGATAGTCTGCAAAAACGAATATATCGTGCTAGTAAGAATAATGATAAGAAAAAGGTTAGAGATTTACAAAGACAACTGATGAGAAGCAATTCTTGTTTGTTGAAAGCAATTAATAGAGTTACTAAAGAAAATAAAGGAAGATTTACTCCGGGCATTGATGGATTTAAAGCCACAAGCGACCGTGCTCGTGGTGAATTGTTTGATATGATGAAAAATGAGAAGATGAAACTTCACAAACCAAAACCTGCTTTTCGTAAATATATTCCGAAGAAAAACGGTAAATTAAGGTCTCTGGGCATTCCTACCATTAAAGACCGTATTTATCAGGAAATTATTCGAATGGCACTTGAACCGGAGTGGGAGGCTAAATTTGAGCCAACCAGTTATGGTTTTCGTCCAAAAAGGAGCACACACGATGCCGCTAGAAGAATACATTTCAATATTCGAGGAAATAAATGGTGTTGGGTATATGAAGGTGATTTTCAGGCTTGCTTCGATACACTCAATCATGAGTTTATATTAAAGCAAATTAAAGGATTTCCCCAATATAATCTTGTTAAAAGGTTTTTAGAGGCAGGTTATGTAGATAACAATGTCTTTCATAACACTGTTGAGGGAACTCCTCAGGGAGGATTACTCTCCCCATTACTTGCTAATATAGCCCTCCATGGCATGGAAGAAGCATTAGGAATATCATATAGGCCATTTAATACCAAAGATGGAGTAATGTATAAAACAAAAGGAAATTACCGTGTTGTTAGGTATGCCGATGATTTTCTGATTTTTGCTCGCTCAAAAGAAGAGATAATGAAAGTAGAAAGCATATTAGAACAATATTTCGAAGAAAGAGGATTAATACTATCAAAAGAGAAAACTTTTATCAAACATATTTCCGAAGGCTTTGACTTTGTCGGCTTCAATTTTAGACAATACAAAACCAAAGATGGACTGAAATGCTTCAGTAAACCATCTAAGGACAGTATTAAGAAGTTTAAGATGAAAGTTGACGAGATTGTCAAAGACTGCTACGGAAGTAATGTTGAAGTTCTAATAAACTGGTTAAATCCGGTTATTCGAGGTACTACCAATTATTGGCGACATGTAGTTTCTAAAGAAGTATTTTATGCCATGGATGCTTATATATTTAAAAAAGTATATAGATTTTTGTGTCGAATGCACAGTAATAAAGGCAAAAGATGGATTAATAAAAGATACTTCCCTTACTTTTCGGACGGTAAACATAGCAGTAAATGGGTTTTAACCGACCCTAGAACTGGTATCCACTTAATTAGAATGGGTTGGACTCCCATCAGAAGACATATTATGATAAAACACAATTACAGTCCTTATGATAGGGATAAAACCGAATACTTTAAATTAAGAGGCTCTAAACCAGTTCTTTAAATCAAAGACCAAACTTATTCTTATTTTAACTAGATAAACGCTGGCTTGAGCCCAGTGTCTTGAAAGGGACACGCTGGGTTCTTAGGAGAGAAGGGAGGAGCAATCCTCCTGACTTATCCGACATCATCCTGTGTAAAACCTTAGAAGATGCTAAAGAAATCCCTAATCTTTTGAATGATTATTTAAAAGATAGGGGGTTGACATTAGCACCAGATAAAACTAAAATTACACATATTAATGAAGGATTCGATTTTCTAGGCTTTAATATTAGATGCTATAAAGGACAAGACCGAAACAAGGTTCTGGTCAAAGCATCTAAAGATAGTATCAAATCCTTTAAAATGAAGGCTAAATCTATCGTTAAAAGTTGCTACCCCTGGAATATTGAATACTCTATTGCTAAACTTAATTACTTAATTAACGGTACTGGAAATTACTGGAGAATAGGTTCAAACAAAAGAATCTTTAGTAAAATGGACAATTACATTTATGAGATTTTGCTTAGGCAACTCAAACGTTGGTATCCTAATAAATCGACAAAATGGATTGTTAATAAACATTTTAGAATGTCATTACATCCTGCATATAATGATAAATGGACTTTTACTGACCCAAATACAGATTGTCAAGTAGACAAGATGCCTTGGACTAAAATAAAATATTCTAGACGCATCAAGTATAAGGCAACTCCTTATGATGACTCATATGAGGAATACCTTACTAATAGGTATGGAATAACTCCTTATGAATATTTATACCGATGAATAAAGAAATTAACAATTTTATAACTTTATCTTAGTTCTTATAAGTATGCTTGAGCCGTATGTCTTAAAAGGGACACGTACGGTTCTTAGAAGAGGGGGGGACAAGTAATTGTCTCTTCTTATTCGACCTATTAATTTTTTTCTAATGAAAAAAATTCTAATACCCATCAAAGTGCAATTCATCTCCGGCTTAAAGAAGCCGGAGAATTCTTGCACAAAAATGTTAAAATTCCTCCATTAAAATTTATTAAATTCAATGCAATCTAATATTGAATTTAATAGTTTATTAATCTTTTTATTCGAAATGGAAGCAATTTAAGAGAGTTAAAGCAATATTACAAAGTCAGAACAATTTTACAAAGTCAAAGCAATTTTACGAAGTGACAGCAATATTAAAAAAAAGTGATAAAAAAAGAAAAATATTAACTTAAAAAAATAAAAAAAAGATAATTAGAATAGTGGATCTTTCACCATTCCAATTCTAAATGAGTTTAAGATAACCAGAAGGGTTAATCCCAAGTCTCCAAAACCAACGGACATCATTAATGTAATAATACCTAAAACCGCAAGCACTACACACAAGAGTTTCACGGCAATCGCTACAGTGATGTTTTCCTTAATGATTCTCATTGTCTTGTGGCTTAAAGCAAATAAGTACGGCAGTTTAGATATATCGTCCTGCATCAGAGCAACATCCGCTGTTTCAATGGCTATATCAGAACCTGCGGCACCCATTGCAATACCTATATTTGCACGTGCAAGAGCCGGAGCATCGTTGATGCCGTCTCCAACCATTGCTACATCACCGAACTTGTTTCTGATTGTATCAAGGAGATTTAATTTATCTTCAGGCATCAGATTGGAATAGACATAGTCGATTCCGATTTCATCGGCAACGCTTTTAGCGGCAAGCTTATTGTCCCCTGTAAGCATAACGGTTTTTACACCTTGATTTTTAAGGTCTTCTATGACTTCAACAGCATTGTCCCTAATCTTATCTGATACTGTTATGATACCCAGTACCTTTTCGACATTGCCTACAAATATCAGGGTTTTGCCCTCGCTGGAGTATCTGTTGATGTCATCCCTTGAAATGTCAAAGCTTGATCCTTCAATCAGGGATTCATTTGCTGCATAGAATTGCTCACCGTTAATGTTAGCAACAATTCCCTTTCCAGGAACGTTTTTAAACTCTTCAATTGTATCGAAAATGATATCATTTTCATCAGCATAACTGACAATTGCCTGAGCAATCGGGTGGGAAGACTGGAACTCAAGAGAAGCGGCAATTCTGACAATATCTTCGGCTGAATAGCTTTCATCGAGAACCTCGACATCACTCAATTTGAGTTTTCCTTCTGTTAATGTACCTGTCTTATCGAAGATGACCGCTTTGACATTACGCATCTCTTCAACATAAGTACTTCCCTTGATGATGACACCGTTTCTGGTGGCTGAAGTAATTGCAGACACCATTCCAACAGGAGTTGAGATTAAAAATGCACAAGGGCATGAAATTACCAGAAGTGAAAGCGCCTTATAAACCCAATCAGTCAGATTTTGACCAAAGAGCAATGGCGGAACAAATGCCACAATTGCAGCTGCAACCATCATGATTGGAGTGTAATATTTAGCCACTTTTTCAACTAAAGACTCTGTTTCAGACCTGTTGAGTTGTGATCTTTTAACCAGAGTTACAATCTTTGAGATAACTGAATCTTTAGCAGCTGTGGTTACTTTAACTTCCAGGTATCCGTCTTCATTAACTGTTCCTGAAAATACATCGTCACCAACTTCTTTTAAAACCGGAACGCTTTCACCAGTAATTGAAGCCTGGTTAACTGAAGAGGAACCTAAAATGACTTCACCGTCCAACGGCACTTTATCTCCAGGTTTTACAATGACAATATCACCGATATTTACTTCATCAACGTTTCTGATTTCTTCCTTGTCGCCAACCTTAACTCTTGCAGTGTCAGGTGCAATTTCAACCAGTGATTTGATTGATCTTTTTGCTCTATGTTCGGCATAGTCTTCTAAAAATTCTGCAATATAGTATAAAAAGGTTACCGCTGCACCCTCTTCAGGATGGCCAATGATAAATGAAGCAACACATGCAATACACATTAACATTGCAGGACCGATAGTGTGTCTTTTAACTAATGATTTATAAGCTAGAATAGCTATTTCATAACCTGCAATTACTGCACCAATCATGTACGTAATTGTTACGATAGTTGGACTGAATGACAGCCATTCAAAAACATGCCCTAAAACAAATAATATACCGCTCGCAACGATGATTTGAATTGACCTGTTATAGATTAATGGTTTTCCTTCGGCAAGCAGTTCCCCGTCGCCGTGGTCGTGGTCGTGTCCATGGTCATCGTCATCGTCTGCACAATCCGGACAACCGCATAAACTGAATTCAACATCATCGTCGTGGTCGTGATCATGACAACCACAATCATCATCTGTACAAACATCTTCCTTAACATGCTCATGGTCGTGATCATGACAACCACAATCATCATCTGTACAAACATCTTCCTTAACATGCTCATGGTCGTGATCATGACAACCACAATCATCATCTGTACAGACATCTTCCTTATCATGGTCGTGATCATGATGATGCTCATGACCGTGCTCATGCTCATGATGATGCCCATGTTCATGCTCGTGGCCATGATGATGCTCATGTCCGTGGTCATGGTCATGGTCATGGTCATCGTCTGCACAATCTGGACAACCACAGAGACTTATATCAACATCCTCATCATAGTCTATTTCTTCTCTATGATCATGTACACTTAAGTCAGTGTTTTCTTGATATTCCTTTAATAATTTCTTATCATAATGTTTTTGATTTTCACAGTGAGTGTCTTCACATTCTGGGTCAAAACAGATATAATTGTAATGTTCTGGATTGTGGCAAATTTCATCTTCACAATCAGAATCATAACATCTATTTTCAACCATGCTATCACCTGATTAAAACTTATTCTAATATATGTTCTAAGCCTACTTTATAAATCATTTCAATATGAAGGTCGGTTAGAGAGTATCTAGCCATTTTACCTTCTTTTTGATATTTGACAATATTATTCGCACGTAATATTCTCAATTGATTTGAAACAGTAGTTTGGTTTAAATCAAGAGCCTCACAAATATCACAAACACATAAATCATCTACGGCAAGTAGTGAAATAATTTTTAGTCTTGTTGGATTTCCAAAGATTTTGAAAAATTCTGATAATTCGGAGTATTCATCTTCTGAAATCATACGCCCCTTTACGCGTTCAACCGCATCTTCATGAGCGTTGAATACCTCGCACATATCATCATTTTTTCCATTGAGACTATTATCTTTCATTCCCATCACATATATTATTTATAAATAATATTATAATATATTAATGTATTTAAATGTTTTCATATCATGATATTGTGATATGTTATTGTAAAAAAATAAATGGAAGCTAACTTCCCTGAAGATAGTGAATCTCTTCGCCAAGGTATTTAACATCCTTAACAAGCAAAACATCCCTCTGATACTTGACATCACCCAGAGAATGGTTTTCCAAGACTCTACATTCCATGGACTCCACAATATATGCATCACAGAGATATTCAGAGCGGAGTTTGCTGGCTTCTGAGGCATCCATCACTACAAATATCCCATCACCACTGAAGACCCGCTTGTTTCCAAGGGATTCCATCCATGAAAGAGTTTCATTGTCATATCCTTTATAATGATCTCCAGTCTTGACATCGCGGATAATTGCAGACAATTCAATCGGACCTTCCGAATACACCTCCAACTTAGTTTTATTACCTGAATCAGCAGTTTCATCTACAGAATACACTAAAACCAATGATAGAATTGTCAAAACCAATATTGCTATTGCAATTGCACTATTATTTTTCATATGGACTTCTCATTAAATGATTATTTTTTAACAACACCAGTTAGAGTACCGTCAATTATGCAGTCAAAGTCAACCTTATCCGGCCACTCAGCTTTTGTGAACATGTCCATGAAACAAACTCCGATAACCTTTCCGCCATCTGCTAGAATCTCATCTACCAAAGCATTCAGTTCATCAGTATCAACATCATATTTCGGCATTGACAATCCTCCAAGCAACACCACAACATCGGAGCCGTGAGGATCTGACACCTCATCTTTTAAAACCATTGCATATGATTTTGACTCGAACTGGTGGCATTCTTCAATGTCCAACAAAGGAATGAAATGATTTTCCTTGTCCCTTACGACATTGGTTAAAAATTCTGCAAATGGAGTGCAAACACCAGGAGAGCCAATATATGTAATTTTTTGAGCATCTCCAACTTCCTTTTTAAAGGTTACAAGCTGTCCGTTCAATCCTTTCCATTCGTAAACATCTTCCATGATATCACCTAATTATAATTATGTAACTGGCACCTTAAACCTTTTGGCTGAAAACACCAATAAGATTCTTAACCGTGTATCTTGCAAAGAGGAAGTTCAAACCGCCTGCAAGAGCCCTTCCGACTGCAAGTCCTGCCCAAACACCAATCAACCCCCATCCAAGCACGATTCCAAAGATATATATTAGAACATTTGTACATATTATCTCACGTACGACCGTCCAGGCGAGGCTTATGTTTCCCTTTCCAATTCCCTGATAGAAATAGCTTGATGCCATTCCTGCACCAGTCAACGGAAGACATAGGGTTGCAACCTGAAGAAAACCAACAATTCCCGGAATCAATTGAGAGGTTTGCGGAGTATATGCAAAGATTGTAGCTAGAGGAGTTGCAAATACAACAAATATAATCAATACCAAAATTCCAAATATGATACTGATTTTAGAGCCGTAGATGTGACTTCTTGAAAGATACTCTCCGTTTTTCGCACCGAATGCACTGCCTGAAACTGCAGTTATCGCCGTTCCGATTGCGCTTAATGGCATTATAGCAAAGAAGTATAGTCTCTGACCTGATGAGAATACTGCAACACCATACTCTCCACCAAGCATTGAAATGAATATCAGATACATGCTCAATGCAACACTTAACAAAATCATGTCCATTGAAGCAGGAATGCCCACCTTTAAAATGTCATATGCCATTTTTGAGTCGAACTTGAAATTTTTGAGATTAACATCAACATATGTGTCCTTTTTGATTAGAATCCAGTACAGAATAACAATCGCAGAGATTAGGGATGAAATAACAGTTGCGATTCCTGCTCCAGCTGATCCGAAGTTCAATATGTAGATGAATATCGGATCAAGAACTGTGTTCAGACCTACTGAGACAATCATAGCATACATTGCCCTTTTCATGTCTCCTTCGCCACGCAGTATTCCGCTTGCACCGTTTGAAAACATGAATCCTGTAGGCCTAAAAACAGAGGAGTACCATATTTCAAACCCTCACTTAAAGCCTGACCACTTGCCCCATAAAGAATCAGAATAGGCTTTTGCAAAGCTAGAAGCAAAATCGTCAAAAGAACTGATGCAATAGCCAGAATTACAACCGAATGGGCAGCCGATGAGTTTGCACCTTCGTGGTTTCTGGCTCCAACGAATCGGCTGATACTGCTTGTGGCACCGGCCCCCAAACCGAAGCTCACTCCAACCAGAACCATGAATATGGGATTTACAAAACCGATTCCTGCAATAGCTGCCTGGCCAAGCCCGACAATCCACACTCCATCAATGATATTGTATGATGCTGTGAGAAGCATTGAGATTATAATGGGAATGGCCAGTTTTTTGATTGCTGTTTCAGGCTCTCCCCTCATCAGTTCCACGTTCTTGTTGCTGTCCTCTGTCATGTCCAACTCCAGTCATGCTATTTTTCTGCAATGTGAAAAGCAGTATTTTCACCTGTCCTAATAGAAGAAACAGGTTTAAAACCATTTTTTGCAAACAGCTTTTTCATTTCGTCCAATCCATAAATGTGATAATCTCCACTGTCCGAAAACCTGATGAACACATTCACCACTTGCCTTACAATATTCTTCATGTAGGGATCTCCGATGAGCAACTTTCCTCCATCCTTCAAAACGCGATGCATTTCACTGAGAACCATATCCGGATGGACATAGTGGTGAAATGATGCATTGCAGACGATAATGTCAAATGAATCACTATCAAAAGGCAGGTTTTCGGCATCTGCAACTGAAAAAGTTGCCTTTTTACCGCACTTTCTTTTTGCTTCTGAAATCATGTTTTCTGAAAAGTCAACTCCAAATAATTCATATTTTCCATCCGGAAGGAGTGCAAAGAGGTTTCCGTTTCCGCATCCCACATCCAATATCTTTCCACAATCTGATTTTTGAATCTCATTGACAATTACTTCATACATCGGTTCTACAAATTTCCCGTCACTTGAATTGTCATAGTCTGAAGCTGTTTCGTTGAAATGCTGTTTTGTTTTGTCCTGTGAATTTGTTATCATCAAGTCACCTAGTTTCCATAAGCCATTTCAATCTGCTTAACGAATTCCACTGCATTTTTAAGCTCATCCTCTGTCGGGTTTTTCCTGTTCATTCCGCCAATCAGTTTTAGGGGACCATAAGTGTTGTAGCCCTTGCATCCATAGGAGCCAATACATTCACAGCCCCTTTCCAATACAATATTTTCTATTTCATTGGTAAAGTCACTGTTGATTTTGGCGCATGTGTAAATGAAGAATACCTTCTTTCCGCCAGGCATCATTTCCGCAGCATTATTGACGTTTTCATAGAATTTCTTGTATGCAATTCCTGATGCAAAACCTATGATTTCGTAATCATTCCATTCAAAGTTTTCAGTCACACTTTTTGCTTCAACAAGCCTTACACCACATTCGTTTGCTATCCTATCGCAAACCTTTTTTGTATTTCTGTGATGTTTTGATTCGTAGAAAATGCTGTTTTCATGTTATCTCTCCTTAAATATTATAATTGCAATAATTCAATCAGCAAATCCTGAATTCTGGCACTTAAGTCCTGAGAATCGCTTTCATTAATCAGCATGCCCACCTGACCATATACAAAGAAATATGCAAAGGCATCAATGTCTGATATCCTGATTTCCCCATTGTCCTTTGCGGTTTGAAGTTCCTTTTTGATGTATGGAACCAGTTTTGATGCTGTCTTCATCATCAGCTGGTCATGCATCTTCTGTGAATTTTCGCCATGAAACAGTTCGTACATTAGCTCATCATCTGATTCCGGAGTTTGATATTCTTCAACATTGCCTGAAAAATCCATTATCTTTTCCTTGAAACTTCTCTTATCGTCATCAAAACGTTTAATGTTGGAATTTACGATATGGTCAGAATATTCTTCTAGGGCAGCATCATATATCTCTTCCTTTGATGCATAATATCTATAGCAAAGGCCCTGAGATATGCCCAGCTCTTTTGAAATGTCTGTTATTGTTGTTCTGTCATAGCCCTTTTTTGAAAACACCTTAAGGGCACCTCTAAGGATTTCCTTTTTCCTTACTTCCGGATCTTTAACAATTCTCATTTTTATCATCTACAGTAAGCGTTTTGTCGATTTAATATTAATGAATGATATTCATTCATTAATTTATCTTTAGAATATTTTAGTATAAATAGTTTTGCAAAAATGAAAAAGGAATCTACTTTAACTTCGGCATGAACCTGTTTGAATTTCTAACATATTCCTCATATTCACTTCCAAAATCAGCTTTCAGGCGTTGCTCTTCCTTTTTAACCTGAAGATTCATGATGATAACTTCAATTACAAAAACAATCACCGCACCGATTGACAGAAGAGAAATCAAAACTCCGATGTGATATATAAATACTCCCAAAAGCATCGGATTTCTGCAGATTCCATATGGCCCATCAGTCATAAGCGTATTGGTTCTCGGAGCTACCTCATGGTTGAATGCGTCAAACGGGTTTCCTTCACCAACATTTTTCATGTAAACGATTGCCCAGATGCTCAATGAAATTCCAACAATAGCCATCATAATCAAGATTAACTCTTGAACCAATCCTATTTGAGCAAGGTTCGGACTTCCGGATGCAAGATACATCACATATGGAATTCCAATAATGAAAATGACCAGCCCCAACAAATATCCTATCAAATCACGACCCATATCCTCACTCCCATTAAAAATCAATATCCTCAGGCACGTTATCCTTCAGACTGCAATCCTCCATTTTCAAATCATCCCTGTTTTTCGTATAAACCGCTCCACCTTTATTGTCGGCAGCATTTTCAAGCAATTTGGAGTTTTCGATACTTAAAGTTCCCCAATCATATATTGCTCCTCCATTAGATTGAGATGCATTGTTTGAAAATATGGATTTTGTTATTGCAAGCTCACCGTCAATGCTGAATATGGCTCCGCCATCATTATCAGCTACGTTATCCAACAATCTGGAATCATCGATATTCAACGTTCCACGGTTTTTATGTATTGCTCCACCACCGAATATTCCTTTTGATGAGTTATTCGAGAGTTCGGATTTGTCAATGCTAATGTCTCCCCGATTGTCATATATTGCACCGCCTGATCCACATGCTGCGTTTTTTGACAATACCGAATTTGCGATGTTCAGCTTGGCCCCATTATATATTGCCCCACCATCGTTTTTTGAAGTGTTATGAAGCAGTTTGGAGCCACTGATGTTAACCTCACCATTGACATTGAATATTGCACCACCATGGCACTCGGATGCATTTTGATAGAATATGCAGTCATTAACGTTCAGTTCTGCCCAGTTATTGTATATTGCCGCACCAGCAACCTTAGCAGTATTGTCACAGAATTTGGAGTCAGAAACGTTTAAAACCCCTCTGAAGTTATGTATTGCACAAACAGCATTTTTAAACACGACGTTTTTAATGGTGATTTTAGATGTGTTGTAAAATATTCTTGCTTTAGCTCCCGCATCTATAGTATGGCCACATCCGTCAATTATTAAATCGTTCACATCAAGATTGATGCCTTCAAGATATTCAGACTCTTCATTTTCATCCAAAATAATGTCTGACGTGAGGACAACCGTTTTTTCTCCGCTGTGGATTAATTTATCAAGATAGCTAAAGTTTTGCATGGCCAACACCAAAATTACAATTAAATATTGGAAGTCTTGTTTAATAAAGTTACACCACTCTTTAATGTCATGTGGCAAAGGAATTATAAGTCCTGAATGCTTAAAGATACGACTGATTAAAACAAAAGAAACATTGATACCATCAATCTGATTATAGGAACATTAATATTAACGCTAAGGATTGCAAAATATTAAATAACCTACCTACAGCAGATATATGAATTAAAAAAGATTGGCAAATTTAGCCATAAATATTCGAAAGCAGTTAAAAAAATAGAAAGGTAGATGTTAAAAACATCTACTTGATTGTTATTTTAACGTTCTTTACGGTTTTCGCATTGTAGCATTTATCGCCCACAAATTTAACAGTTGCAGAGTATTTGCCTTTTTTAGTCAATTTTGTGAGTTTGAATGTAGCAACACCTTTAGCGTTGGTTTTTGCAGTATAAGTTTTCTTGTTTACAGTAATTGTAATTTTAGCACTTTTCATGATCGCATTTTTGTCAGTTTTTAAAGTTACTGTGTATTTTTTGGTTTTATCTGATTTTTTGATTGATATTGCCTTAGCGGTCAATTTTGGATTTGCCTTATTTACAACTACATTAACAGAACCTGCTGATTTTTCGTATTTGTCGTCACCAGCAAAAGATATTGTTGCATTGTATGTTTTAACAGCAAGATTTTTCGGAACTGCAATGGAAGCCTGTCCCTTATCATTGGTTTTTCCATCATAAGGTTTGCCGTTTAATGTAACGGTTACCTTTTGATTAGCCAAAGGCGCATTGTTCTTATCTTTTAAGATAACTACAATGTTTTTGCTGGTTCCATAGGTTGTAGTCACTTTAGATGCGCTGAGAGAGGTAGCCAACTTATCTGCAGGCAGCGGTTTGACAGTAATTGTTACAGTCTTAGTAACAGAAATATGCGCAGAATCAACAGTTGTGGTAATGGTTAAAGTATGATTTCCAACATCCAAACCGGAGACAACTACAACATTATCCTTAACTACAGCATCCTTACCATCAATCTTAGCAGTAAAACCAGTAGCACCAATAGTCACCACATCAACATCAACAGACTTACCATAATCCACAACAACATCATCAACAAAGATTAGGGAATTAGTCTTGTTAGAAGAAACTGGATTGACAGTGATTGTAACAGTTTTTGTAACAGAAATATGTGCAGAATCAACAGTTGTAGTAATGGTCAAAGTATGATTTCCAACATCCAAACCGGAGACAACTACAACATCACCAACAACTAGAACCTCTTTTCCATCAATCATAGCGGTAAAACCGGTAGCTCCTACAGTAGCTACAGTAACATTAACTGACTTGCCGTAATCCATGACAACGTCGCTGACATCAATAACTGAAGGAATCTTTTCAACAGCAGCTGCTTTGACGGTTATTGTAGCATTTTTAGTTACAGGATTATGATTCAAATCAGGATTTGTAGTAACACTTAAAGTATGATTTCCAACATCCAAACCGGAAATGACAACGGAATTGTTTTTAACAAATGCATCAATACCGTCAATCTTGGCAGTAAAACCAGTAGCTCCAACAGTTGTAACTTCAACATTTAAAGAGGTGCCGTAATCCATCTCAACATCACCGACAGTTACTGAGGAATCTATTTTGTTTACCGTAAAATTAGTTTCAACATTGCTGTCTTTGAATAATCGGGTAGCTTTGAATATTGCATTAGCAGTGTGTTTTCCCGCATTAATATTAGAAATATTTTTGTTTCCATAACCGTTAGTTACGGCTACCGGATAGATTCCGTTTTCAATTTGAACTGAAACTTCACCTGAGAATGTTGCATTGGTTGTAACAACAACCACAACATCACTACCATAGTCAATATCTTCAACGTTGATTGTTAAACCAGAATCTATTTTTTCAGCAGAGTCATTATACTCTTCAAATTTGACATAATCCCCATTGAAGCAAACAAAATAATCATTGTATATTACCTCTGCATCATTTCCATCCAAAAATGCAAATCGTACAACATCATCATTATTCACTCCATTAAAAATTAAATAATTAATAAATATATTGCATGCCTTTTCGGATCCATAATCATCCCAATAGTAAGTATCTGTTATAGGTGAACTGAATAATGTCTTAGCACCATCAGAAACCACCACTTTTCCTTCAGATACTGTAGGTGGGACTATCACATAAGCTACTTGAGCAGGATAATAATCAGGATTATTGCTTTTGAAGATAAATGAATCATCGTAGACTCTGATTTCATACTTGTATTGAGGAACAGGGTCATTGAAAGTACAATCACTGAAGTCTACACTGCCTGATTCACGTGCATATACTTCACTTTTAGCCAAATCAACAAAATTAGAATTCTTTACATTGGTATTTCCTTTCTGATTGTGTATGGCATTTCCATTATAAGCTGAACAGTTTGTGAAATTACATGAATTTATATTGCAGGTTGTGCCCGCATTGAAAATAGCTCCACCTTTATTTGGAGATGAACAGCGTATAAAATTACATGAATCGATTGTAGATTCAACATCACTTAAAATAGCTCCACCTTGATTTTCAGCATAACAGCCATCAAAGATACATGATTTTATATTACAATTTGAAGCAGAAGCATATATAGCGCCCCCATTATAAGTAGAACAGTTTATAAAGTTGCATGACTCAATATCGGTGTTAGCACCTAAATTATAAATTGCAGCTCCCCAATTATCCTTTTTATAGACTCCATACTCGGTTAATCCCTTACATCCTATGAAATTACATGAAATGATTTTACAGTCTGAAGCAGAACCATCAATTGCAATGGTACCTCCGTATCGGTCAAGACCGTTCATAAACGTTATATTTTCAAGAGTGACTTTAGCATTCAAAATAAACACGCTTGATTGGGAATTAGCATCAATTGTGTAACCGTTACCATTTATAGTCAATTCTTTTGAAATAGATATTGTTTGAGATTCAGAAAATGAATAATTGTTTTCCAGATTTACGGTTGCGCCTGCCTCAGCATTTTCAATTTTATCTTTCAGTGCGGAAAATGTTCCCGCATCACCAATTAACTCATCTTGTGATGCAGAATTCTCATCCAATTCAACAACACTTGAAGAAGTTTGCTGAAGAACTTCCCCATCAGCATCTGTCAGATTATCCGTTGCGCTAACAGAAGCAATTGTTAAAACCGCCAACAACAATAACGTTATCAGCATTATTCTTTTAAATTTCATGGTTTTTCAACTCATTTAAAAAATAATAAAAAAAAGAGTAGATGATTCAACATCTACTTGACAGTAATTTTTACGTTTACGGATTTTGCCTTGTTGTAGTCTGCATTACCTCCAAAGTTAACTGTTGCTGTGTATTTGCCTTTCTTAGTCAGCTTGTTAAGCTTAAAGGTAGCAACACCTTTAGTTGTAGTATATGCAGTGTATGTTTTCTTGTTAACTTTAATTGTAACCTTAACCTTTTGATTGACCTTCAAAGTTACAGAATACTTTTTGGTTTTGTCACTGCGTTTGAAGGTTTTCGCCTTAGCGGTTATCTTTGGAGTTGCTTTTGTAACTTTAACAGTGACAGTTTTTGTTGATCCTTTGTAAGGAGCAGTATCCTTGAATTCGAATTTTATTTTATGTGTCTTAGGAGGCAAAGTAGACAATGACTGTTTAATCTTACCGTTATTATCGGTTTTCAAATCATACGAAATCCCCATGACATAAATTTTAATATATTGATTTTTAATCGGATTGCCATCGGCATCCTTCAAGATAACTGTCAACACCTTGTTTGTGTTGTAGACCATTGACACTGATGTCGGGGAAGCTGTTAGTGTAGTCTTAATTGAGCTTGCGCCAACTATATTATTAAAGTAAACTTCCTCACTTGTAGAAAATACCTTTCCGTCAGTCCGTTTGTATTCAATTTTAATGGTGTATGCTCCATTAAAAGAACCTGTCAAATCACTTGCATGAATAGGTCCTCCCCTACTGGAATTGGAATATGTTTTGCTATATATTTTAGTGCCGTTTGCATAAGCTGTCACAACACCATCAAGACCTTTAATTTCATCATCATAAATCTCAGCCAGACAGTCTTCATCAATCTCATTGGCAACATAGGTGTAAATATATATAATATCCTCAGCAGTGTATTCATGGTTGTTAACTACATTTAATGTGAAGTTTCCAAGCGGAAATACAGGATCGAAATAATCAGCATAGTAAACGCTTATATTGTAAACACCAGTATCCCACTGATACAAGCTGCCCCAAGTGATATTCTGGTAGGTGTTGACGTCAGATGATTTCAAATCGAAAACCTGACGGTCAAAATCACCATCACCGTATCTTACAAGAATCTGTGAACTGTGTTCAGTTATGTTTTCAGGACAGTAATATGTAATTATTGTCTGATCGCCTTTATCAATATCAATTTCATTTGTCGGGAATGTTACCTTAAAATCTTCAGGAGCCAGGTTATTTGCCTCAGCATCCCCAACTACATCATCTTCATCCACAGGAGCTTCAACAATAGCTTCATCTCCCGCATCATCAACTGCAAGTGCATCTACATCTTCAGTTGCGCTTACAGCACCAATTGTTAAAACTGCTAATAATAACGTTATTAGCATTATCTTTTTGAAATTCATTTTTTCCACCCTTTTTAAAAAATAAAAGTGTAGATGAAAAGATCATCTACTTAACAGTAATTTTAACACTGACAGATTTTGCACTGTAGTATTTTGTAGCTGCATTTTTAACAGTTGCAGTGTATTTGCCTTTTTTGGTCAATTTTGTGAGTTTAAAGGTAGCTACACCTTTGCTGTTGGTTTTTGCAGTGTATGTTTTCTTGTTAACTTTAATAGTGACTGTAGCCTTTTTCATTACGACGTTTTTGTTGGTCTTTAAGGTTACGGTGTATTTTTTGGTTTTGTCACTGCGTTTGAATGTTTTTGATTTTGCGGTTAGTTTTGGAGCCGCTTTTTTAACTGTGACTTTTGCAGATGTTGAAGCGGCAACGTACCTGTCATCACCGGCAAATGTCATCACAGCAGTGTAAGATGTTTTAGGATCCAATTTATCTGTTGTCACTTTAGCCTTACCGTCGCTGCCTGTTGTTGCGGATTTAGCGCCGTTAAGGTTAACAGAGATTTTTGCTCCAACAATCGGATTGCCATTAGCATCTTTTAATGTTACATACAGGTATTTTCCACCATTGTAAACAGTAGTCACATCTGCAGATGAGATTTCAGGAACTGCCTTATCTACAGTGACATTAACGCTAGCTGAGGAATTAACATAGTTTTTACTGCCATCGAATGTTATTGCTGCAGTGTAGTTGGCCGGAACCAAACCGTTGGTTGAAACTTTTACTGTACCATTTTCATCGGTTGTTGCATTAACACCAATAATATCAACAAATATTAGCATTCCACTTAAAGGTTTGCCGCTAATATCTGTTAATGTTGCAACAATATATCCGTTTCCATCATATACTGTTGAAACGTCAGATGAAGTGATGTTGGTAGGCCTTTTGTCTATTGTTAATGTAATTACCTTCTTATTGTTATTCGCATTATTATTATTCACATTATCGAATCTGTAGGCGTTATGTTCAACAGTCATTTCTGCTTTATATGAACCTGCATCCAAATCAACAAGCCATTCCTCGTTAGTTAAACAGGAATAATTGGCAACGGAAGTTCCATTTTTAGATACTCTGATTGTAATCATCACGTCATTTACAGCAATATTGTTTTCAGTTGCATTGAGCAATATTGTTTCACCGGATTTGTAAATGGAACTGAAGTCAGCTACATTCAAGTTAAGTATAGGAACTTTTGTATCGTACCAGTTATTTCCTTGGCTAGCTGTGTTGTCCCAGAAAGTACAGTTTTCAGCGGAACCTGAGTATATTGCTCCACCACGGGCAGTAGCAGAATTGCCATTGAAACTACCATTTACTACACTACCTCCATAAACAGCTCCACCATCATGGGCTGCAAGGTTGTTTGTGAAAGTACAATTAACTACACTAAAGCGATGATTGGAACTTATAGCACCACCATCTGCATTAGCAGAACAGTTTATGAAATTGGAATTGTACATGGTTCCGAAACTAACTTCTTTAACAGCACCTCCGGAAGCATTAGCAGAACAGCCAGTGAAGTTACACTTGTCTATATCTCCAGACCCAATGTAAACTGCTCCACCTTCACCACCTTTCGCATGACAATCATTGAAATTACAGTTAACTACAGAATTTGCACTATAAATGGCTCCTCCTGAACCATTAGCATAACTATTGATAAAATTACAATTTAAAACATTTAGAGCATTCTGAATGGATCCACCAGTATTATTAGCGGCATTATTTGTGAAAGTACAGTTAATGATGGAATTACCGTACACCGCTCCAGCATAATCACTGGCAGTATTGCCAATGAATGTACAGTTTATAGTAGGATCATTATTACTGTGCTTAGCACCACCCCATTTGGCTTTGTTGTCTGTAAACATACAGTTTGTTGCAGAACCTTTAAACATTGCTCCACCTTCATTAGCAGAACATTTATCGAAATTAGAGTTATAAACATTTACACCACCATAAATAGCTCCACCTTGAGAAACAGCAGAACAATTGAAGAAATATGAATTATTTACGTTATAGTCATTACCATTACCATCTTTCCAAAAAATGGCTCCTCCATGGCCATTTGATGAACAGTTTATGAAATTGGAATTCAATATGGTAAATGTCCTATAATGTCCCTCTACACCAATGGCACCACCAGAACCACTGGAGGAATAACAATTGGTGAAATTGGAATTTGAGATAACAGCATTAGTTCCAGTCCAAAGAACAGCACCATATTCATTCGCATGACAATTATCAAAAGTACAGTCAGTCAAAGCACCATCATCACCAATCCAATTGATTGCACCACCCTTTACGGTTCCAATACAGTTGGCAAAATTGGAATTGGAAACTGTACAGTTTGGTGAAGAAACAAGAATAGCTCCACCATTATTTGCACCTACAATGCAGTTAAAGAAATTAGAATTTTTAACAACGCCTTTGTCATTATTCAAATGGATAGCACCATTGTTACATCCAGTGAAATTTGAATTAGAAATAGTACAGTCTCCAGAATGTATATAGATGGCAGCACCACTACTTCCAGCAGAACAGTTGATGAAATTACAACCTGTTATGGTGCCCCCAACATTGTGCCAATTAATAGCGCCACCATTCCAGTTAACAGAACAGTTTATGAAGTTGGAATTGGACAGTATCCCGTTTGATCCTCTCCAATGAATGGCTCCACCACCATCAGTATAACCAAGACTGATTGCACCGAGGTTTGCGAATTTGGAATTAATTACAGTACCATCGTCACCTTCCCACATAATAGCGGCACCTTGACCGTTAACAGCATTACAATTAGAGAAATTACAATCGGTTACAGTACCTTTAGATCCTACCCATTTAATGGAACCCACATCGTCACGTGGAGTACAGTTATCAAAATTACAATTGGAAACAGTTCCTTCATCACCATTCCAGAGGATAGCTCCAGCATTTTTTGCATAGCAGCCCGTGAAATTACAATTGGTTATGCTACCTTTATCACCAACCCACTTTATGGCTCCCCCATCATTATCAGATTCGAAATTTGAAAAAGCGCAGTTATCTATTACACCGTTGTCCCCATTCCAGAGAATCGGGGAATTTTCACCGTTATTTTTTCCATTTACAAAATTGATATCTTTTAATATGAGGTTAGAAGCATTTAGATTGAAAAAAGCCGCCCCATTTGCTGCATCTATTGTATGGCCGTTACCATGAATTGTCAATGAACGGCTGATAGTTATTCCCATCTCATCAACAACGAGAATTTGAGCACCAGTTTTAGGGTCAATATCATATTCGCTACCATTAAACTTATAATCCTTATCCAAATAGACATTGCCGTCAGTGGAATTATCAATTTTATAAGCTAAGCCACCGAAGGTTGTCTTATTTCTAAAATCATCACTTATCTTATAATCGTCATTTACATTTTCTATGACATCATCATTATCGTCGACACCAACAACATCGCTTGAAACATTTTCCTCAGCGCTCACTGCCGAGATTGCCAAAATGCTTACAAGAAATATTGCCAATATCATTATCTTCTTGTTTAACAAAAAAATACCTCCTTATTAATTAATATTTATAGTTAATAAACTATTAAACTATTTCTAAAAAATGCTTAAATCACAAGCAATTCAAATATTAACTTGAATATAATGTCAACATTTTTAGGATTTTCAAAATAATATTAAAATTACATTAAAGATAATTCAATTAAAATAAATAACATGATAAAATTCAAACAATTACAATAATTCTTGACAAAACTGTTAAAAAATTTAAATTAAGTATACAATCCTTGAAAATAGAATGAGATTACTTCTTTCAAAAAAAGTTATTCATTTAAACAGAAACATAAAATTTATTCTGATTTCAAAAAAGTTAAAAACCTCCATGAAGAAAAATCTTATTGATATCATGGATCTGAAATTATTTTCCCAAGCATTGATTTAATTCCTTTTAGGCTTAATATTAATAATTGCATTATTATTCATACTGCAGGGACTTTAAATTACTTCAACGGCTGGTTACTCATAGCATTGCTGTTCATTCCTATGCTTATTGTGGGAATCATCACATTTGTCAAATCACCTGAACTTCTAAAAAGAAGACTGAACGCAAAGGAAGGTGAAGACGAACAGAAAATGGTGATTTTAGTTAGTGGAATAATATTTATACTCGCATTCATTCTTGCAGGGCTAAATTTCAGATTCAGATGGTTTGAACTTCCCGAAACAGCAATTACAATAGCTTCAGTAATCTTTCTTTTGAGCTATATCATGTATGCAGAAGTATTGAGAGAAAATACATATCTTTCACGTACTGTCGAGGTGAGTGAAAATCAAAAAGTGGTGGACAGCGGATTATACGGAATTGTAAGGCACCCAATGTACACATCCACAATCTTCCTATTTTTATCAATGCCAATCATTTTGAATTCCATTTTTTCATTCATCATAATGCTGATTTATCCAATAATCATCATATTCAGGATAAAAAATGAAGAAAAAGTGCTGGAAAGAGAACTGAAAGGTTATAATGAATATAAAGAAAAGGTTAAGTATAAAATCATACCATTCATCATTTAAAATAGATTCAGTTGAAACCACTATTCGACGTCCTTCAAGGCTTCAACCATATTCAAATCACCAATCTTATCTGAAAAGAGCAGATTGACACCGATTGATATTGCAAATGTGATTACAGCCACCAACAGGAGATTTCCCCATGTCAATGTTGGAATGTAGTAAAGAGAGTCTCCGGCGGCATTCATCATCAAGGTCATGAAGTAGAATCCCAACGGAATTCCCAAAAGATACCCGATAGCTGTGAAGATTATGTTTTGGGTTAAAAGAAGTTTTCTTAGAGTATTAGTTTTAAATCCGAGAATCTTCAATGTAGCGATTTCCCTCTCCATTTCTGTAAATGAGAGAATTCCCAAGTTATACAATACCAGAATGGCCAATGCACCGGCTACAAATGTAACCACATAAACCATCATCATTACGGAAGTGGTTATCTGATCCCAGCTTTCCTCAAGGCTTTCGATACTTGAAACCGACTTGATTGAATCATACCTTTCGACGAACTTTTCTGAAGTGACTATATTTGTCGGAGTGAAATTCAATCCCTGGTCCTCCAGGGTGTCCGGTGACATTATCAGGCCCTGCGAAACAGGTTCTGCATGGATTTGACCTATCTTTGAGGTTACCCAATCATCACTTCCGACAATGTGCCATCGAATCTTATCTCCAATTGTTAAATTGAACCTTTCGGCTAATTTAACAGACATTGACACGTCCCCCTCATCGATTTCAAGAGGTTCCTTATTGCTGTCGGTGTAAGATATGAGGTCAGTGTTGTTTGAAACCAGAAGCATTACCGTGTCTTCCATGTCGTTTGCCTTGATTTCAATTGACTGCTGCATGATAAAGCTTCCGTTGGTGTAGTTTAAAATATAATAAAGTTCCATCGGATTTGCATCGGCTGAAAGCAGAAGCTTTGACTCGAAATGAGTGATGTCATCATACTCCCATGTCTTCAAATCACCCATGCAGTCATTCATTCCAAATGCTGCAATCAATAATGCCACACATCCCATCACTCCAATTATCGCCATCAATGCCCTGAACTTGTTTCTCCTTGCATCACGCCAGTTCCATCTTAAATTGAAACTTAACCTATTCCAAAGTCCTGACTTTTCAATCAAGCTTCTTGATGATGTGTTTGGAGCCTTTGGCCTTAACGTATTTGCAGGATTTTCCTTTGAAATTCTTCTGCATGATAGATATGTGACAATAACAGATGATACGACCATCAACAATGCAATGTAAATGAATCTCATGTCAAAGCCAGGATTCCAGCTCGGCATGCTGTAGGTTGCAGTCATTGTCGGATAAAACATTTGAGGAATTACCATAGGTCCTGTAATCAGCCCCAAAATGGCTCCCGCCAAAACCGGCCAGAACCCATAGGAAATATAGTGCAACATTATTGACCTGTCATTATAGCCAACTGCCTTTAAGATTCCAATCTGAGTTCTCTGATGTGTCACAATCCGAGTCATTGTTGTGAGAAGAGTCAGAAAAGTAACCAGAATAAATACAATCGGGAAAACATCCCCAATCATCTTGTGCTGCGCCATCTCGTCGGAAAATTTAGCGACACTCAATTGATCTTCCCTTTTGGTGAATGAAAGATAGTCAATTGAATCATCCAGTTTTTCCTTGAATTCACTGTCTGAGCAGTTGTATTTGACAAGAAGTGTGTTATATTCCAAATCACCAGGATATGCATTATGGGAGAGATATGCAAATCCAATCTGTGAAAAATCAGGAGTCAGGGAGTTCGGCGAGGACTCATAGATGTATTCCGGCGAATAACCTATTCCCTTAATCTTCTTTGTTATATTCTCGCCGTCAAACTCAAAGGTGATTTTGTCTCCGACTTTAAGACCCCTTTCATCAGCAAAGCGATAATCCAGCCAAACTCCTGAGCCGTCATCAGCATCAAAATCCTCACCTTCGGTCGTGTAAAATTTCGATATCGTTCCGTTCTCAACGAAGTGCAGTTTGATGTCCGGCTTGTTTTCCATGTCAGCTACCGATTGGACAGCAGCCTGCCTGTCAGTCTGCGTTGCAAATTCACTTACCTTATCGAGTGAGGATGTGTCAAAATCAGAAGCATAAATCCATCCGTCAGCCATGTTCGTTGCATTATAATAGTCGTCGGAAGTCTGCACTAACCCGTAATACTCACCATATATTCCGCAGTAGGCGAAAATGCCTAAAAATGCCATTAGAAATATTGCAATGAACTGCGTCTTGTTGATCTTAATATCCCTCAACATTTTCCGAGTCAGTGACATGATATGATATATGAAGAAAATAAGATTTATAATGAACGGTATTGGAGGGTTTGAACCGGCAAACTCCCTTTGACCAAACACAAAATAGCTTAAAAAAAAAAGATTAATAAGAGCCAATCAACTCTTTAAACAATTGAACTGTTTCTTCAACACTCATCTCAGCGTGCTGACTGACCTCTTTGAGATTTGCTTCCCACAGGGAAATCTTTCCCATCGGAGTTACCAGAAACCTGAATTTGTGGTTTTTTCTAACCAAGTCTGTTTTGAGCAGCGGATATTCATTGAGAAAATCCATGTATTTTGATTCTGCACTGACTTCAGCCATATCATCACCAAATTAATAGTTTGAAGCCAATGCTTTTGAACCTCTCCGGCTTAAAGAAGCCGGAGATTCTTAGGCCATGCCTGCTGTTTCGTCAAAACATTTCCATTCATATGAATAAATGAATTTGTCTTGACCAACAGGCATGAAATCTACTAAGCACAAGACCAATGAACCAGTGGCCCGTAAACCTTCGTCTAAAATATTTTTAGCCGCATTAACATCCCTTTTATGTACAGCATGACAATGTGGACACTCCCATTCTCGTTCACCACGACCTAAATCATGATTAATTTCACCGCAAACACTGCATTTTTTACTGGAAGGAAACCACCTATCAACCTGTACGAATTCACGTCCATACCATTCGGCTTTGTATTGTATCATTTCTATGAGTTTTCCCCATCCGATTTCATGAATGCTGCGACTTAAACTACGTGAACGAATCATTCCACGAATATTTAATGTCTCCATTGCTA
>NZ_CAMVPN010000032.1 GCF_947169325.1 uncultured Methanobrevibacter sp.
TGAAAAAATAGTAATAAAAAATATATAAAAATTATGAAAATTGTGGGTCGTACTCGTTAAAGTGAATTAGATTAAAAATAGAAAAATTACACTTGATTAAAACATTAACTCATTCATTATTTAGGATGATAATGAAAATAGGGAAAACGTATCTGAAAAAATAAAAAGAGAAATAAGGAATTAAAATCCTTATTTATATTATTCCAAGTTTTTTAGCTGTTTTTTCGTCAACCTTACCAGTCACCTTAAGGCCCTTGTCCTTTTGGAATTGCTTGATGGATCTTACTGTGTTTTTGCTGAACTCACCGTCAATTGCCAGGGCATGGCCTTTATATAGTCCCCGACACTGAAAATTATAAATACTATGAAACACAATAAATAGTATTATGGCAGAACAAAAACTTATTAAAAAATACAATGGAATCATTTCAGAAGTTCAAACTGAAATAAAAAAATTAGAAAACGATACAAGAGTCTTAAATAAATTATATGTGATTTTAGATGTTTTACATGACGAACCCATATCAGAAATCATAAAAAAACATGACATTAGTCAAGGCACAGCATATAATTGGATAAAACAATGGAATGATGGTGGAATAGAAGGATTAAAAAGAAAAAAAGGTTCTAAAGGTCAATCTAAACTAACGAATGAACAGCTTATTTTATTAGATGAGATAATACAAAAAGAAGAATTGAAAACTGCAAGAGAAGTTAAAGAAAAAATTGAAAAAGAATTTAGCGTTGAATATAGTATTAGAAGTGTAGAAAGGTTAATGAAGAAATTAGACTATTCTTACACAAAACCATATAAAATCTATACTAAAATGCCTGCTGATGCTGAAGAACAGTTAAAAAAAACACCCAACATTTAGATTTAGAAAATTTCACTGTCGTGTTTTTGGATCAAACCTATTGTCAAAATCAGGACAATAGTCAAAGAACATATCATAAAAAAGGTACAAAAAACATTAAAGGACAACCAACAGATAGAATTTCAATCAATTCCCTTCGAGTTCAATCAATTAATGGAAATTCGTTTGTATCATTCTTAGATAACACTAAAACCTTTGAAATGATGAAATTTATGATCACCATCGTCATCAAAAATATAGAAAACCCAGAATTAGAAACTAAATTAAAAAAAATAATCAATAATGAAGAATTATTTCTAGAAAACATATTAGACACCATTAATGAGGAAGATAACTATAATAAATTAGTATTAACATTAAAAAGTTTATCTGAAAGAAGCCAAACAATTAAAAAACTATGTCAAAGACTTGAAAGAAATCCACTTAATTTAATACAAAAAGCCATTCAGTGCTTGAAAATCTTCAAAAAGGAATGTTATTGGCATTTTTCTCAGATAAGGAATTACAACATGAATTAATCATGGAAAAACCAATAGCAGTTATTTTAGACAATTATAGTGTACATCATGCAATATTTTTCACAGAATTATGCAATGTTCTAAATATGGATTTAATACATTTACCACTATATTCTCCAAAATATAATCCAATAGAACAAGTATGGAGAACAATAAAAGCAATAATTTCTAGAAGATACATTTCAAGCATGCCGCAGCTAAAATATTTATTTTTAACAGAGTTTAAAAAAGTAGTTGATAAGTCAAGTTATTGGAAAAATTGGGAGGAGAAATTTTTATAATTTTCAGTGTCGGTGACTATAACTCTCGTGAACATTTTTCCAAAACATTAAATAACAACATCCAATAAATTTTATAACAAAGTTGATTGAAAAGTACATGTAAGTGGTACGACTTTTTCATAAGTTTCAATATAGCTCGGTTCATTGACTTCCTTTACAACATCAGTCTCTTTTAACCCACCAATCAGCAATGGTGAATCCGGATTATGCAACTTTTGGTTCCTTTGACCATCTTCATGTTGCTGTTGGCATAACACACTTTAAATTATACACTACTTTTAGTTAAACTTGTTTTATACAATACACCTAATTCTTGTTAAAAAATTAAAATTAATTGCATGTTTGCATAATAGTAACGAAATTATCCTATTAATAATAGTGAAATTTTTCTTGAAACAAAAAAAGAAAATAATAGTTACTTTTTAAAGTAACTTACAAGTTTTCATTGAAAAATTCTGCAATCTTTTCAAATGGAATTACATCAGTTTTATAGTACAAATCCGTGTGAACCGCATCAGGAATAATCATTAGCTCCTTATTGTCCCCAGTCAATTTTGCAAATTCATCCTCTGAGAAATATCTGGAATGTGCATTTTCCCCATGAATCATTAAAATTGGTGTTCTGATTTCATCAGAATAAGCTATAATCGGCTGAGATATGAATGACATGCATCCTATTACATTCCATCCATCATTTGAACCCGGAGATCTTGGATGGTATCCCAACGGTTCAATGTAAAAGTCATGATAATCCTTTACAAATTGTGGCAGGTCATCAGTCACTTCTTTTATGACCCCACCGGCTTTTGCATATTCTCCATTTTTAAAGTCTTCGGTTCTCTGATTGTTTAGGACAACTTTCATTTCATATCTTGCATTGGCATTATCATCAGCATCATAATACCCCTTTGCAGTAATGCGAGTCATATTATACATTGTTGAGGTGACTGTTGCTTTAATACGGGTATCAAGGGACGCAGCATTTAATGCCATTCCTCCCCATCCGCAGATTCCACAAATTCCGACCCTGTCACTGTCAACATCATCTGATGTGACAAGATAGTCAACTGCAGCCTGGAAATCTTCAGTGTTGATGTCTGGAGATGCCATATCACGAGGCTCACCTGAGCTTTCACCGGTAAATGATGGATCAAAAGCTATTGTCAAAAATCCCCTTTCAGCCAATGTTTGCGCATAGAGACCTGAAACCTGCTCTTTTACAGCACCGAATGGTCCTGCGCATGCAATAGCAGGCAATTTTTCCTTAGAATCTTTTGGTTTGTATAAATCTGCAACCAAAGTGATTCCATACCTATTTCTGAATGTTACCTTTTCATGGTCTACATTATCGCTTTTGGGAAAAACCTTATCCCATTCTTTTGTTATCTCAATATCCATAATATCACCATATTAATTAAATTAGTTTAAACTGAACTCCAATATAACATTACCAGAACCCAGAACTTCCTTTAGCTTATTGGAGTCAACATTATCTATTTTACCCAGTTTTGTATAGCTCCATGAATGGGAACCGTAAAACAAGGATATTTTGTCCCCCTGATACAATACAATATCTCCCGGATTTGTACCAATATTTTCATCATTTGTTGGAAGTGAAAAACCCAATTCACCTACTTTTTCAAAACCACCATACTCCGATGCATTAACTGTGACATTTCCTTTTTTCAGTTCTTTAACCAGTTCCTGTGTGGCGGAATTGTTTTCCAATTTAACATCAAATACCTCATCATTGATTTTGACTTTAACTAAATCATCCATACTGTCATCCCCGCTAACCGCAGTACAGGCAATTAAACCCAATATAATTATTAAACCGGATTTTTTAATAAAAGACATTGTATCGCCTCAAAATTATAAATTAAGAATATGAATATACTTTTCTTTTATGAAGATGATTTCTTCATTCGTGTAAAAATCTCCCTCATGGGTATCCAAAGCAAAAATGATTAATTCATACAATACCTTATTTAGTTTCATTCCTTTTGAAGTTAAGAAATATTCCGTTTCATGATTATTAATCTTTTTTTCAATTAGATTGTTGTTTTCCATTGATTTAAGGCATCTTGCAAGAGATTTATTGTCCAGATTTGGACGGTTTTCCTGAAATTGTGAAAAACGCTTTTTTCCCAAAAACAAATCCTTTAAAATGTAAAATGTCCATTTATTGCTTATGGATTTAATTGCACTGCCCACAATGTTTCTTTCAAATTGATTGCCATACAATTTTTCTTCAAGAGCCATGAAAAAATATTTGTTCATTAATATTTTAATAGTTATAGTGGCAAAAATGCCACAAATTCAGACATCTAGATAAAACCAAAAGAAGGATTTAAAAAACAATTATTAGAATAATCTAGTCTGATCATCAATAAAGCTGGGTTCATTAACCTCTTTTACAACATCGCCATCATTAACTTCCCCAATAAGCAAAGGTGAATCTGGATTATGCAACTTTTGGTTCTTTTTAACTAGCTTCATATTGCGTTGGCGTAACAGTATAGAAATTATCTACTGCTTTTTGGATTTTTTATTTCATTCATTACGAATGAATAATGCTTGAAAAGTAGGTGAATTATCTACTACTATTTTAATGAATTTTGTTTCATAAGTAAATCAACCCAGTTCCATCAATTGACAAGCAAATTTATCATTTAATCTGAAGTTAAAGTTTATCCTTCATTTTTAAATAATACTTCATTTATTTGAAGTAACAGTATTAACTACATCTAAATGAAGTACTTCAAATTGATAAATGAAATTAGATTAATGGCTTAGGACTTTGAGTGAAATCCTGAGGATACTTTTTTTCACATAACTCATATCCAATATATTCCAACCTTTCATTGAGCAATCTTTTTCCATTTTCGGTCACTGCATACAATGGAACTTTTTTTCCAGCATAATATGGTTTTCTTTCTTCAGCAGTTTCCCGTATGTTTATGGAAGAGCATCCTGAAATCACATCAGCATAATCAAATAACATCTCCGCCTCTTTTTTGGAAACGTTGGTTGTATGTGCTACGAAAATATATATGTTGACATCTTCAGGTTTTGGATGTTGCCTTAAATCCTTAACCATTTCTGTTGGAATAATTGTTATTGCAATGTTTTTATATCCTCTTTCAATTGCCATTTCAAGACCTTTTAATGGATTTAACTCTGCAGTTTCAGGATTTAAAACATTTTCTCTTCCAACTTTATCCATTACCTCATCAATTGGAGTGGTGCTTATCAATGCGGAAACTCTTCCTCCAACTCCCTGAACAAGCTCAGCGTCATCAATCAGCAATGTCCCTACTCCCTCAGATGCTCCAACCACACAATCAACATTGCCATTGATCATGTTGGTTTTTAATGTTTCGCTGGTTCCAAAGCTCATTGTGTCTTCAACATCAATTGACCTTTGTGGAGTGCACATTCCAAATTCATCTATTCTTTTGTTAATGTTGGATTTGATGAATTCTTTTGTCAAATCACCATTATGCTGACCATTGTCAAATATGGAACAGTAATCTACTACCGGTTCTCCAATGTAGGTTATTTTCCCGTTTTCTATTACTACTTCAGCTTTTCCTAATGCTTCAATTACATGTCTGTCATTCATACAATCACCAGATAACAAATGTTATATACAATGCTTTTTAAATAGATTTTGTAAGGAAAAACTCACAATAGGTCAAAAAGATGAAAAAAATTAAAGATTACGATGACAATTGCCCCATAGACGATACATTGAAATTGATATCCAAAAAATGGGTGATATTTATCATCAGAGACATATTCTTAGGAAAAAAGCAATTCAGCGAATTTCTAGAAGAAAAAACACTAAGCAACAGAGTACTGACAGACACACTCAAATTCATGGAAGACAATGATTTAATTACAAAACAAGTTTTTGAAAATGACATCAAAACTGAATATTCACTAACACAAAAAGGATTCAGATTAAACAGGATTTTATATAATATGCTAGAATATGGTCTTAATGAAGTAAACAGCGGAAATCTAAATGAAAAACAAAAAGAAGAATTATTAAATGAATATAAAACACTATTTGAAATTAATAATTAAATTATTATTAAAATTTACCAATTTTTTAATTTGCTTTAATAAATAGGCATTAAACACATTAATCAATGTAATAAATACTTAATTTTTTTCATGAATAAAATCTTAGAATAATCTAGTTTGTGTATCGATATATGATGGTTCATTAATATTTTTTACGGCATCACTCTCTTTAACTTCACCAAGAAGTAATGATGAATCTGGATTGTGCAACTTCTGATTCTTTCTGACCAATTTCATGTTACTGTTGGCATAACACACTTTAAATTATCTACTACATTTAGTGAAATTTGTTCTATACTATACGAACAAAAAATGATTTAAAAGTAGCAAAATCCCCTACCACAGTCCTGCCCATATTATTTTACAATATATTTAAATAACATAACCTATAAACTTATCATGATAAGTTTTATTGTTGGATGATACTATGGACACGTTAAATAAGGTTGAAAAGATAGATATAATTCCATTATATCCTGCACTGAATTTAATTTTAAAAGGCCATACAAGCTTTTTTGAAAAAAAACTCAAAAGAACTAATGTGACTCCTGCTGAAATACATTATATTCTAAGAATTTATGTGGACAATGAAAATATCACACAACGGGATTTATCAGAAACGTTCAGCGTATCCGAACCCGTCGTTGCCAGAACCCTAAAAAATCTTGAAAACAAGGGATTTGTAATACGAACTAAAGATCCCAACAATAAAACACGAAGATTACTCTCTTTAAGTGAACAGGGTTTTGAAATAAGTGAAAACATGTTACATATTACCGATGAGTGGTTAAAAGAAATCTATAATGATATCAATGAATCAGATATTGACAAATTCAATGAAATAATTAAATTACTGGTCATTAATTCTTTGAAATTATAAAAAAACAACAAATTATAATGTGATAATTATGGCAGAATCATTATTGGACAAATGGTGCGGAGAACCATGGCTGCATACAACATATTTTTTAGGAATCGTGATGCTTAATGTTTTGATAATTAATTGGGGCGTATGGGATGTGCCGCAAAAATTAATGGCATTGCTTGCAATATTTCTACCTTTGCATGTATTTGAAGAGCTTGCCTGGCCAAACGGATTTCATTTCATGATGAACAAGATAGTTCAAAAATCAGACAATCCTCTTGCATATCCTGAAAACAAGCTAACCGACATGATTACTAACTTTGGAGCGGAAATACTATTCATCGCATTAACATTCCTCACACCAATGCTCGGAAACAAAGGAGTGATATTTGTAATATTTTTCGGTATCGGCGAAACAATTGCCCATACAGTATTCAGCACACTAACATACAGACAATACAAATCCAAAGGCAAAAAAACATTATATTCGCCAGGACTAGTAACAGCATGGTGTTTATTGCTTGAAACCGCAATTTACGGCATATACTGGTTAATATATTCAAAAACCTTTGTTATGGCAGACTTATGGGGATTGGCATTTGTAGCATTTCTAATCATATTCATGATACGTTTACCGTTTATCATATCCTACAAATATAAATCCACAAGATTTGCATATTCAGAAATAGGATATCTGGAAAAATACGAATCTGATTGAACTGCAATAGATATGCCAAGTAGTTCGATTTCAAAAGTTAATATGAAAACTATGCATCGATATAAATAGAGGTTAGAATAATTTTTGTTGTGCATCAATGAAGCTTGGTTCATTAACCTCTTTTACAACATCACTATCCTTAACCTCACCAATCAATAGTGGTGAATCGGGATTATGCAATTTTTGGTTTCTTTTAACCAGTTTCATGTTGGAGTTGGCGTAACAATAATTGCTTGTCATCAATTGTTTATAATAATTTCAGCATCTTACCCTGCAACTTTTCCAATAATACTCAAGTAGTTACCTTTGTATCATTAATTGGTTCAGGTTGTGTCAGTGATTATAGTACATGTTCAGGATTTGTATTTCCACCATCTCCAGTTTCTCCCATTATAGATGAACATATTTATTATCATGATTTCTAAAAAAAAAGTAGTGTAGAGAGAACAAAAGTTATACAACTATCACATAAGTTTTCATGTAACTCTCTCCAAAATTATAATTAATTAATAATTTCATTTTTAAGTTATATATAACTATTTAATTAACGCCAACTTCAATATTGTCTAGACAATAGATTACATAATACTGTTGGAAACTCCCTATTGAAAAGATTTTAAAATTATTTTCCACTTGTACATTGATATATTCAATTTGAAACAAAACTCCGTATTAATAACCGTTGCCATTAATAATTCAAATAATCAAGACAAAAAAACAACATCCGGCAATTTTCTAAAGTCAAGACATTTTGATAATTCTTTCCAGGTTTTCTTCAAAAACTTTTAGCTCATCCGGCGTGAATATTTTTTCGATATTTTCCTCAAAACTTTTTTGCTCCTTAAAATTTATCTTAAGCATTTCACAGCCTTTAGAAGTTATTGAAAGAATATTTCTGCGTTTATCCTCATTGCTTTTTTCAGTTTTTATGAATTCTTTTCTTTCAAGTCTTTTTATTCCTCTTGTTACTGAGGATTCATGCAGATTAAGTTTTTTTGACAGTTCCCTTTGTGTTATTCCCTTATTTTTATAAATAATGTATAAATATTGAAAATCCCCATGATACATGCCATAATTCTTTAATCTATTATCAATATATTGGGTGTTTCTTTTGCTTATCAATCTGATTTTATAAACTAAAGGTAAAAGGTCATTCAGTTCCATATTCATGCCTCACTCTGATTTTTATCGTTGATTTTAAAGATCACAATTGCTAATGAAATTATCATAATGGCTGCCAAAACTACGGATGTGTTTGAAAAACCATTCAGTGACTGTATATTATGTGTTATGTCTCCATTGATAAATAAGGTTAATATTACTGCAGATATGGATGATCCGATTGCTGCTACGATTTGTCTTGATGAATTTATGATTGCAGATGCATCCTCAACATTTTCATAAACAATGCTCATTGCCCAGGTTGTTGCAGGCATCAATCCCAATCCTGCACCGACAGATCTGAATGACTGAGTGACAATCAAATATTCAATGCTTGAATTTAGGGTATATGTGGTCATTGACAAGAATCCTACGGTGGATATTATACTTGAGATTATAAGCAGTTTTTTAATTCCAATACTGCCCATTATCATATTTCCTATGAAATTGAATACCAGATACACCAATGTTGCAGGAAGCAGGATTATGCCTGAAATCGTTGCTGAATAATAGGCAATATTCTGATTGTATAATGGCATTAGGATATTTATTGAACACATTGAAAAGTACAAAAGACAAATGTATACGACCCCACTGTCAAAAGATATGTTTTTAAGAACATTAAGATTCAAAAGAGAGTTTTCAATCTCATTTTGTCTTCTGACAAAGAGTATCAGAGATATTATTCCAATTATTATAGGCAGAATCACATATATGGAGAAAATGTTGTTATGTGTGATATTTGTAAATCCAAACATTATTCCGAAGGATGCGAAAACCGATAGAATCAATGAGATGAAATCCAGGGAATAATCCTTGGTTTCAAGTTCATGGGAAATAAGGATATGCTCCAAAATCAGCATGATTACTGCACAGATAATTAGAATCAGGAAAATGTTTCTCCAGGTAGTTGTTTCGGAAATGTATCCACCAATGGTTGGGCCGAAAGCGGGCATGACTCCAATGATGATGCCATAAATTCCCATTATAAAATTCCATTTTTCCTTTGGCATTAGCTTAAATACAAGGGTTTGTGTTGTGGGAAGCAAAATGCCTGTGCATGCCGCTTCAAGAATTCTTCCAAGTATCAATGTCCAGAAACTTGTTGAAAAATATACAATTACCGAACCAATTATGAAAGAGGTTAACGATACTGCAAGAATTCGTTTCAGTTTGAACCTGTTGATGATGTATGCACTTGATGGCATTATAACACCCATAACCAAGAGAAATGTGGTGTAGACCAATTGTGCATGGCTTGCATTAACTGAAAAATCTCTCATGATATATTCCAAACTTGTATTCACCATAGACTGTGAAGTGACTGTAATCATGGCAGTTACAACAAAAATAATGAATGTTACCGTTTTTTTGTTAATAATTACACAACCCAATACTTGCTTATACAAGTATTTATTTTTTTAAACATTTAAACATATCCGATAAACTCATGAAAAATCTTATTATTTCTTGAATATTTATTTCATGCATTTATCTGGGTAGCCTAAAAGAGAAAATTACATAACGTGAAATGATGCTCACACTGATTTAATTAAATCATATCTAAATGGTTAATACTGAAAAAATAAGTATTATATAATGAAAACATAATCTTTTTTAATTCCAACCACAATAAACAAGTAATGAAATATTAATTATCATGAAATCTAAAAAATTATTCAAATTCATGATATTATATTAACTTCAAAAGGATATAAAACAAGCAGTTTCAAAAAAAAAGCAATTTTACAAGGTTAAAACAATATTGTAGTGAAAAAATAGTAAAAAAAGGAGTGTTAACTCCTGGTTCAACCCGATACCATGACAAGCTCGCCCGTGGTCGGGTCCTCATAGACCTTTCCGACTTCACTGTATCCGCTGTCCTCCAGTCCACCTGCGTCAGTGTAGTTCTGGGTGAAAGTGTCTGCTGTTGAGACATCCTGAGTGGATTGGGATTGGGTGATTATGTCCGGATTTGCTGAAAGCGCCATGATTGCAAAAATCAGAAAACCCAAGGCCAGCACTAGCATTGCATCCGAAAGGTTGTTCAATCCTCCCATTGGGTCATCGTCAACAGATTCTGAAATTCTTCTTCTTTTCCTTAGCATGATCTCACCATTTGTTGATGGTTTCAAGTTCCGCTTCTGCAACGGTTTCAACATCAATCAGTTCTGACTCGTACCATTGCTTTTTATATTTGGAAATCAGAAATGCAACAGCTCCAACAGTCAATCCTGTAACTGTAGTGTCGAATGCAATTGTCAAGGATTGTGCAAGGGTTGCAATGTCTCCAGTCCCAAGTGCTGCAAGACCCGGACCCAATGGTATCAGTGTTCCCAAAAGACCTAGAATAGGACCTACACGAACAAGAATGTCAGTCTTGTTGGTCTTTTTAATCAGTCTTGTCTCATGTGCTGAGATGAGTTCGCTTGCAAGTGCCTTTCTTGCTTCAGGACCGATGTCATGATTGTCAGCAATTCTTGTCAATATTTCCTTTTGATAGTCGAACAAATCGCTATTGGAGATTTCCTCTTTCATTTGACCTACATTAGTTGAGAATGAAACGCGTCTCACCAGGTCCTCCAGGTTTGCAGAGGATATGGCCTTTCTTGAAATGAACTCATTGATAAGTCCTCCGAATGCAAGGATAACTATGACGATTGATATTACAAGCAGTATGACAACCGGTGTCAGAAGGCTTTCGGAGATGATGTGAATCAGTGAGGTCAATGTTTCAGTTCCTTGAATAATCATTTATTTCCCCCTCTTGTATCATTTATAAGGACACCAACAACCAAGACAACAACGATTCCTATAACAACGTAAATCAGCTGATAGGTTGGAGTCAGGATTAAGAAGGGAGAAAACATTGTGTAGTCCAGAGCCATTGTGGAATTGTATGTCAATGCGAAGATGAACATCAATATTGAAAACAGGCTCATGTATTCCCCGATTATTACAGGATATTGTCTTTTTGCATGATGCAGCAATTTTGTGAGTTGATAAACAACAAATAATATTATGAAAACAAATAATGAATATAAAACCATTGTTAAGATGTCAAGACTTGTCTGGGAGGAAAAAAGCACTGTTGAAACTGCAAATGCCAATATGATTGCATAAAACGGTAATCTGAAATCATTCCTCTTGATATAGTATATGACAGATGCCAAAATCACTATTGTAATGACTAAAAACAGGTAGCTGAAATTGTACAATAGAAATGACAATGGGCCATTCAGGTAAGCTGAAACGCTCATCAATGCAAAAGTGACCACTGCGCATGCCAATGATATCACTATTACCTTCACATTATCCAGCTTATAATTTCCAAGCATCAGTGCGACATTAGCCGCAAACAACACCAGAATTATTAACAGGTACCCCCCAATCAAATCCATCATTTAACCTTTTTATACTCGTTATCTAATTTAATATTGTCAAAATGAATATATAAACATATCGTAATGAATTAATTAAAAATAAAATAAGGATTAAATATCAAGTTAAACAGTTGAATAAATCTTAAGAATTTAGAAATGGAAAAATAAATGAAAAATTTTGAATTAAATATAAAAAAAAAGAAAATAAAAAGAAAAATAAAATACAATGTAAATTATTCTTCAATTAACTCGTAATATGACCCTTCGGCACATGACTTGCAAACCGGCTTTCCTCCGATGAGCTTGTGCCTTCCGTCGGAGACCTTCTCGCCGCAAACTGAACAGAACGCTGTTGTGTAAGGCTTGCCCGGCATGTCCCCAGGACCCAAGTCAATTTTGACCTTATCCACCTTGAAAAGCTCTTCGGGAGGAGTTCTTCTGAATCTTGCAATCATCTCCTCTTTTGTTTCCTCATCCTTGAACTTCTTGTTGGCATCGGCATCGGTAATCCTTAATGCCTCACCTGTGTCCTGGTTCATGAATGTTGCTGCAAACTTACCATAATACATCTGTTTCAGGGTTCTTTTACCCATTGAGCATCCGGTGACTGACTGCACCGCATCGGACATGCACCTGTCGATTTCCAAAAACACGATAAGGTTCTTGTGACGTTGGTTAAGCTCCATTCCCAAAAGCTCCAAACCGTACATTGCAAGTTTTGTTCCAATGGCTATTCCTCCACAGATGTGTCCGTGAAACTCAGCAGCCTTTGCCAATTGTTCATCATAATCCTTTTCATTCATAATTATCACCTTTTTATAAGTCTAATGTTAAGTTTGTCTTCATTGGTACACAAACCTTTCTCTCATCATCCAGTTCCATCAGCCTAACGTCAATGGAATATGCCTTTCTTAAATTATCCTCTGTAACCACATCATCAGGAGTTCCGAAATCGATGAATTTCTTGTCTTTCATAATCGCCACCTTTGTTGAGCTTAAGAAAGCATGATCCGGAAAGTGCGATGACATTATAATGGACAGCCCACTTTTTGCCAGATTGTCGATTATCTCCAATAACTTTATCTGATTTCCGAAATCCAGATGTGATGTCGGCTCATCCAGTATTAGTATGTCCGGCTTTTGGCACAGCACCCTTGCGAGGAATACCATCTGCCTTTCCCCTCCGCTCAGGTTGGTGTATTCCTTATCCTTCAAATCCTCAATGCCTAAAGTCTTAAGGGCGTCAAGGGCAATCCTTTTGTCCTCCTCTTTTGGGGAATCGGTAAGGTTCAGGTATGGTGCCCTTCCCATCAGCACAACATCAAATACCTTAAACGGGAATGATGGAACATGCGCCTGTGGAATGTAGCCGATATGTTTTGAGATTTGCTTGAACGAGAGTTTTTTGATGTTTTCACCGTTAATCAGTATCTCGCCGGAGTTTATCTCATGCAGGCCGTTGAGGCATTTAATCAGTGTTGTCTTTCCGGTTCCGTTTGGCCCAAGAATGCACAATACGTCACCCTTTTCAATGGAAAAGCTGATATTGGAGAATATCTCCTCGCCGTCATAGTCAAATGAAATGTTTTTTACTTCAAATAGCTTGTCTTCTATGACCATTCTGAATAACCCCTCTTAAGTAAGTATAGGAAAATAGGCACACCTATTATCGCCGTAAGTATTCCAATCGGTATCTCAATTGCTATCACCGCTCGTGAAATGTTGTCAATTAAAAGTAGAAAGCTTGCCCCCAGGCTCAGTGAAGCTGGAAGCAGTACCCTGTTGTCAGGCCCCACAATCATACGGGACATATGAGGAATAATCAGTCCAATCCATCCGACAATACCACTTATTGAAACCGCAGCAGATGTCAAAAGAGTGCATCCTGCAATAATCAGCAATCTGATTCTTGACGGGTTCAATCCAAGGGATTGCGCCTCCTCATCACCCATTGCAAGAAGATTCATCTGCCACCTCAATGCCAAAAGAACCACAAGACCTATAAAGACCGGTATTGCAATCATCAATAGCTTGTCGGCATTGATTGAAGCCAATGATCCCATGAGCCAGTAAACGATTTCAGGAAGCTTGTCGTCAGGATCGGCTATGAACTTGATTGCTGATATGAGTGAATTGAAGAATGCTGATATTGCAACCCCTGAAAGCACAAGCACAAGGATTCCACCGGCCTTGTATGATTTTGATATCAGGTATGTTGCAGCCACTGATATCAGACCGAATACGAATGCAAAAATCTGGGTTATGATGTTGGCTCCGCTTAAAAGGATTCCCAAAGCCGCACCGAATCCTGCACCGTTTGACACACCAAGCAAATCAGAAGATACCAATGGGTTCTTGAATATTGACTGGAATGCCGCACCGGAAATGGCAAGGCACGCTCCAACCACGATTGCTCCAATGATTCTTGGAAGCCTTATCTCAAAGACTATTGTGGTTATTGTGGGTGAAACCTCCATCTGTGGAAATATCGGTGAGAGCAATGTGTTTACAACATCGATTGGGCTTATCGGATACCTCCCTACGAGAAATGAGGCGAAAAATAAAACTATTGGAAAAAAGATTAAAAGTATGATACTTATAATCTCTTTTGTTTCCCTATCCATTTGAATCCCTATAGGTTTGACTCCTTCAATCCTGAATCGAGCAGAATCTGTTTTGCCTCATCATCACTCAAGTCGAAGTGATAGAAGCTTGAGTAGAACTCTTTTGTCGCATCAACCATGTTGATATCCTTGTAGTCATCCGGATAAATCACTTTTGCAGTCCATGGAACACCTATAATCATGTTTGCCCCCACTGGCCTGTCGAACCATTTGAATGGGGATTGAGGTGAAAGGTAGACCTCCTTGTTTTTGACTGCGTCAAGCTTTGCCCAGTTAGGATTATCATAGACGCTTGCATAGAATTCCGGATCGTTGGTTATGATTACGTCCGGGTTCCATGTGATTACCTGTTCGATTGACACCTGAATTCCGCTGGTAGTGTTTCCCTGGTTCAGAGAGTCCGCTACATTAACCCCTCCGACAAGGTCAATCAGCTGACCGTGTGTTGAGTGTGAAGGGTTGGTTTGAAGCCCGTCATCACCCTGCGCATAGTAGACAGTCTTCTTGTCTGAGTCTGAGAGCTTGGATGACTTGTCCTTAACTATTTTCAAGTACTGGTCGTTGAAGTCGTTGAGTTCCTTTGCCTTGTCCTGGGCTCCGACAACCTCTCCCATGAATGTGATGGACTCGCCTATTGTCTCCACATTGGTGGTGTCCTTAACCGCAATCACAGGTATTGTTCCGAATTTTTCCTGACGTTCCTTGACTGTTGATGCATCACCGTCACCGCCCTCGTCAATTGATTCGATGACAATGTCAGGTTCTGAGGCGATGAATTCCTCATAGCTTCCATCCTGTGTACCGTACCATCCTCCAACTACTGGGAAATTCTGGTACTGTGACGGAACGTATTTCATCTCGTCATCTGTCCATTGGAAGTTGACCGCCTTCAGCTTGTCCGGTGCAATCATATAAAGCACTGTGGTCATTGGAGGGCTTGTCGCAACGACATTGCTGACTGAAGCGGGGATTTCAACATCCCTTCCAATCATGTCAGTGACGTTTTTGGACCCTACTGTCTCTACGGTCGAAGGTGTTAAAAACATGTGTGTGGCAAATCCCGCCACAACCAAAACAACTAATAATAAGAGTATCACTTTAATTTTCTTTTCCATTATATAAACCCCAAAAACAGTTTTCGATAAGAATATATATTCACTAAGTTATTAAATAAGTTTTCTAATTGAATTTATTGCAATGAAAAAATAATTCATACGATATGAAAAATAAATTGAAGAATATATATTTAATATTAATATTGTAAAATGATTAATATTGATTATTTAGAAAAAATAATAATTTTAATCGTTGAAAATATTTTTATAGTTGATATCATTAAATAACTTTATTAGTTTCCTCAACTAAACTAGTTATTATGAAAATGCCCAGTGAACTCGATTCAAGACTGCTTGCCCCATGCGGGATCAACTGCATAAGCTGTGAAAAATTCAAGAAACCCTGTGGAGGATGTTTGATTAGTGATGACGGTAAAAGCAAGGCTAGTTTAAAGTGTAAAATCAAAACATGCTTTGACAAGAAGAACTTCAGCTACTGCGGACGTTGCAGCGAGTTTCCATGCCCACAGATGAAAAAGCACTCTAAAAAGTATGTTAAAAGGCATGACCTGAATACTTTAGACAGCGCCAAAAGAATCAAGACTACCGGCATCGGAAAGAGGATGGCACAGGACCGTGAAAGGTGGTTGTGTCCGGAATGCGGCGGTGTTGTGAAATTCCAGACCCAAGCCTGTAGCGAGTGCGGATTTCAAATTGATTAAATTAAATGGTTGGTTAATTATTTAAATATTTTTATTAATCAATGTTAATTTAATTTACATTATAATTAATTTAAATATACTTATTTTTAAAAATAGCTTTACGAAATTGAGTTACCTATATGAAAAAATAAAAAAAGAACAAATATGTTAAAAACATATTTGTTAAGCTGGAATTTCACCTTCTGGAACTTTATAGAGGTAAGTTACCTTAAATACCCTTGATGTTGAATCAATCAAAGACCCTATAGATATTTCAATGACATTGTTAGTGGAATTGAAATTTGAAGAATCGAATGTAAATGTTCCCACACCATCCACTACATTGAATGCAACTTCCTCCTGTTTATCGGTTCCACGATTCAAGGTTGCAAACATATCAAATTCAGGGAGATTTGAATCAAACTCTCCATTTTTATAAAACTTGATACTGTAATTTCCAGGACTGTTAAAAGTCATGTTGAATTCAATGTTTGTTGTATTTATTCTAGGACACATGGTTCCATAACCTACAACTCCAGTATCATTGTCCCAAGTGACAAGATTATTTGTTCCGTACCAATTTGCTTCCAACTGCAGCTTTTGGCTAGGGTCTAATAAACCCCCACCATATATACCGAATGGATTTGCACTCATCTCACCTAAAATCATCATACTAGGACCCCTTGCATTTCTATATATTGCATTATATGTTACATGAGGCAAAATAGCATTTTCGGCAAGATCATATCCCGCATTGAATCTGATTCCTTCAAGAACATTGTCAGTAATGGTATTTTGAGTAATTACAATGCCTGTTGAAAAATTTGCATCCAAAGAAATGCCTAGGTGATTTGCATAAATGTGGTTGTGATTGATGGTTACATTAACCGCAGAATTATTTAAGAGTATTCCGTATCCTGTTGGGCCTTCCGGAACTGTCATAATGTATAATCCGATTTGATTAAATATATTATTGTTAGTGATTTGAGTATTTGCAACACCCCAACCATATGTTACACCATAATTATTCTCTCTTAATGTATTATTATCAATGACAAGGTATGAAGATTCTTGAGCAAATATTGCACTTTCAAATGATTTTATATCATTTTTAGATAAATTTATATTGCTTGCATTCGCAATGGATATACCATATCCAGGCAGGTTAATATTTCCAGCATTATACTCAGCAAGTTTATCCTCATCCAACTTATTTGAAATGAGATTATTCTCAATATTTACATTATCTGCACCATCAATGACAATGGCCACACTAGAGTTTCCATTAATTGAAAAACCTGAAACATTGACATTACCAGATGATATAATAAATACAGGAATATTGGATTTCGCATTTAAACTTGTTGAATTTGAAGAATAAATGTTTAAGCATTTACTAATAGTTAATGAAATATCAGAATATCCTTTCCCTAAAAACTCAATATTTGATCCGATTGCAGAATTATCCAAAATACTTTGGATTTCAGAGTTCGGCAAATTTTCATCCACAAATACTGTATTCAGCTTATCTGAAATTGTTATTTTATTTGTTTTGGAAAATGATTTGTACTTGTCATTGCCTGCAAATTTTACAATAATATCAAAAGTTCCCTCATCCAAGTCATTAATGGTTAACTTTGCAACACCATTTGAATCTGTAGTTTTAGCATAGCTTTGACCATTAATATCAAATGAAACGCTCTGATCTGCCAATCGATTGTTGGATTTATCTTTTAAGGTAATTTGATACTCTTTTTGAGCATCCTTAGAGAATGTCTTGTCATAACTAACAATCAGAGTGCCTATTTTTGAAACGGTTATTTTACCAGTAGCTTTTGATGCCTGATAAATTCCACTTCCTTTATAATTTACATTAACAGTATAAACATTTTCATCTGCAAAATTAACACTTACACTAGCCTGGCCTTTGCCATCAGTTGTTTTTGTGTATGTTTTACCATTAATCTTGATAGTTAATTTCTGTTTAGATAAAGCCTTGCCGTTTGCCTTTAAAGTTACTGTATAGGCTTTTGACTCTTTCGGAATCATTGAAACAGCAGGAACGGTGATTTTAGTAGCTGTTTTGGCAACCTTAATCTTACCGCTTGATGAAGCCTTTTTATAAATTTTACTTCCTTTATATGTTGCTTTGACATTATAAGTTTTTAATTTAGAGAATTTGACTTTAATTTTGATTTGACCTTTGGAATTGGTCTTTTTAGCATATTTTTTACCATTAATCTTAACAATCACTTTCTGTTTGGATATTGATTTACCATTGACATCTTTCAAACTGACAGTGTAATATTTGGCAGTTTTTGGAGGAATAGTAAGTGCAGGAGTTGTCAATTTAACCTTTTTGGATGAATATTTAACGATGATCTTATTTGACTTTGAAATCGCCTTGTACTTATTGCTTCCTTTGTATGAAATGGAAATCTTATAAGTCTTCTTATTTTTATTAAACTTGAGTTTAACTTTAGCGATACCATTGGAGTTGGTTGTTTTTGTGTATTTTTTGCCATTGACCTTAAATGTTACCTTTTGATTAGCTAATGCATTTCCAGAAGCATCCTTTAAAGTGATTGAGTAATATTCAGCCATTTTTGGAATCATGTTCAAATTTGAAGAAATGATTTTTGTAGTCTGTTTTTTAACAACGACCTTGGCTTGATTGTTAGATCCATAATAATCTATTCCTCCATCGCCTGCAAAACTGACGCTAAGTGTATAGCTTCCTTCTTTTGATTCGGATATGCGTATTTGAGCTTTTCCGTTGCCGTCAGTGCGAACATTAAAAGTTTTTGAATTGATTTTGAATGTCAGCATTTCTCCTACAATAGGCTTTTTATTCTGATCAACCAAAAGGGCAACAATTACCTGATTTGAATTCGGATAAGTGTTTAAATTGGAAACGCTGATTGAAGTGTTGGATGGAATTCCAGGAATATTATCATCTTCAATAGCTAATGTTTTAGATACCTTATTGTCAATGTTAGTGCCAGGGGTAGGAAATACTGCGGTAATGACATTTCCGGTTGTATTGAATTCATCCATATAAAATCTGACTGTTGCAGTACCATTTTTCATCATTACTGTTTTGTAGACATCACCTTCTTGAGGGGATGCGGATTTGCCAATCTTATTTAAATAAAATGTTACCGGAACTGAACTAATGTCTGTTGCAACGTTACCATTTGCATCAACAATGGAAATGGAATAGATTCCTTTTTTGACTTGTGTGATTTCACTTAATTGAAGTTCATAATTTCCTGATTTGGACCATACATTTTTAGGGGAATAATAAATGTTAGGACAGCTCACAAATTCATTTATCTCAAAAACATAGCCCAGATACATTATTCCCTGATGGCCATAATAATCACCATTTCCCTCACCTACATAAACATAAACATCCTTGGCAGCATCATAATTATAGTCCCCAACGCTAGGTTTATATTCATATACCTGAGTCCAAATCGGCCTGTCCCTATCTCCTGTACCATATCCATCGTAATTGATCATATAATTGTTATTAATTATTTCCAAATTATTTGCATCCTTAATTGATACGTCATTGATATTTTTAACATGGAAATCATTGAAGACTTCCCACAACTTATTCTGATTAAAGAAATTGCCTTTTATCTCTATTTTTGTAATATTATAATCGACGTAAACTCCATTGTTTGAATTAAATGAGATATAATTGCTTAAAATATAAATATTGTCTGAAGAGGTCAATCTAATCCCATTTGTATTTTCAGTGATGTTGTTGTGACTTACTGTCAGATACTTGCCATTTCCTGAAAATGAGACTCCTGCAACATTATTATTAGAAATATTATTGCTTGAGATTATTGTTGAAGATGAATCAACAATATATACTCCATTTTTAGAACTTTTAAGAGCAGATGACCTTACATTAACATTCTGTGAATTTTTAATGTTGATTGCATTATTTGCATTTGACGCTGAAACATTTTCAACAAGACAGTTTTTTGCATTTTCTATTCTTACAGCATCCGAATATCCAATATGATTAATGTTACAATTTCTGATTTCAACATCATTAGCCTTAACCAGTATTCCATAATCATTTTCATTGTAAACGTTATTATTTATGGTAAAACCTTCAATAACTGTTCCACTGGCACTAGGAGATATGTAAAATATCCCTTTATATCCAGAACCTTGGGTGTTGCTTGAACACACCTCCATAGTGGTCCCAACATTACTTTTAATCGTTAATTTTTTATTGATTATAAAATGACAGTGCACATAACTTTTACCTTCAACAATGATTGTATCTCCTGCATTGGCGCTGTCAATTGCCTTCTGGATTGTTGGTTGGCTCATTTCATTGTGGCCATCTTCAATTTCTTCAACAATAATTGTTTGAGGTGAAGATAATATCGAATTATTTTCATTGACTGCTTTTAAGCAATCTAAATTATTATCTGATTGTAAATTAGAATCAAATGAATCTGTAGTTAAGTTTCCATCAATATTGTCTTCACTAGCCGCAACCGACGATATACATAACATTGCAATGACTAAAAAAGACAATAACAATAAAGTTTTATGAAATTTCATTTTTCCTCCTCATGATTTTAAAATTTTAATGTTCAATATATAGTAATATAACTATCGATATATTTAATATATTTCGGTTTATTCTTCAATTAAAGCTAAAATTAAAAAAATAAAAAAATTGATTTGAAGACAAATTCATAAAGAAAAAAGTTAAATTGTTATTTTTTAACTTTTAAAATTGCTCTTTTAGTCAGCTTCAAGTAGCTAACTGAAATCTTATATTTCCCCACTTTCAGATTCTTTAAGCTAACAGTTGCAATTCCCTTTTTATTTGTTTTTGCCTTGTAAGTTTTGCCTTTAATTTTAAAAGTAATCTTTTTACCTGAAATGGCTTTTCCTTTACTGGTTTTAAGACTTGCAGAATATTTGATTTTTTTAGCCATTTTCTTGGTGACACTTTTAACCTTTAGGACATTTTTAATGACAATAGTGTTTTTTACAGAAAATCCCTTATACGATGATGTAATGGAATATTTTCCCGGAAGCAAAGTGAATGTTTTGGATGCATATCCATTTTTATCAGTTTTAACACTATATGTTTTTCCGGCCAGTTTCATGACTACAACTTCATTTTTGCCTACAACCTTGCCATCAGAACCTATCACACGAACTTTAAATGTTACTTTTCCACTATAATCCACAGCAACATTCTTATTATTGGTTATTTTTGATGGATTATGGTCGACGGCCAACACAAGAGACTGGTCATCTACTTTAGATTCAAGTGATGAAATCTTAGGAACATATAACGATTTCACTCCATATCCATTTTCAACAAATAAAGTATCTCCTGTGGATAGACTCACTTTAAAGACAGGCAATTGTTCAGGATTATCAATTTGTGAAATCATATTGTTTTTGTTCTTTAATTCGTTGAAACCTATTATAATCCTTCCATTTTCATACTGCATCAACGGTTCAGCACTTTTAAAGGACATTATAATCCATGTGAAATCATCGGAAGTAGTGAATCTGATTAGATTTCCAAAATCAGGATTGTTGCTTCCCCACCAATTTTCAGACAGATTACTGTTATTGTTGTTTACATATATTGCACTGCCTGAAGTTGCCTGATTGTTGAATAATGAACTGTGAGTTATATTAATGTCCTTTCTTGCAATGATTGCTCCTCCTTCACCACCTGCAACATTATTTTCAAAGACAGATCCTATAACATTCAAAACATTATTGTTGTCTATGGCTCCGCCGTTTACTGTTGCTTTATTGTTTGTGAAGTTTGAATGAAGTATTGTTAGGATTCCACCATTGTCAATAACACCTGCACCATAAGCTCCATTATTATCAAATAATGAATTTATGATGGTTATTTTTCCGGAATTGTCAATAGCTCCTCCATAACTTTTAGCATTGTTTGATTTGAATTGGGAATGGGCAATATAAACCTCAGCGCCATCGTTAAATATTACACCGCCCTCATCTGCACCTGTGTTATGTGAAAACACTGAATTATCAATTGTTGCATTTCCCATTGCAAGGTACATTACTCCTCCTTTACGATTGATTTGATTATTGTTAAATTTTGAATTGTTTATTTTCAAATCGGATGATGAATAGATAACTCCCGCTTGAGATGCTTTGTTTGAACTGAATTCTGAATTGGAAATATTTATTGTCGCAGTGTTAAAGATTACTCCACCGAAATATGCCTCGTTGAAATTTGAGCTTAACTGATTGATAAGTGAATCTGCACAATTATAGATTACCCCCCCATTTTGAGAGGCAATGTTTTTATTTGCAGTGACTCCTTCAATATTCAATTTCTTTTTATTGTATATTCCTGCACCGTCACCTGCATTATTTGAATTTACGATGGAATCTTTCAAAGTAAGTTTTCCAGCATTATAAGCCGCCCCTCCTTCGTTTGCACGGTTTTTGCTCACTTCGCAGTTCATCATATTGACAGTAACTTCACTTACATAGATTCCTCCACCTTTAACAGCGGAATTATTATATATTTTACAGTTATCTATTATCCCATCGTCAATATTACGAAGAGACAGGCACCCGGAATATATTCCTCCACCGTTGGTTTTTGCGGAGTTATTTGATATGTCAGAGTCAATCAGTGCGATGGATCCGTCATTAACGTCAATTCCTCCACCACGATTTGCTGAATTATTTATTATGGATGTGTTTTTAAGAGTCAATTTGGCCTTTGCCTCAACATAAACTCCACCACCATTGACTGCAGAATTATTCAAGACAAGACAGTTTTTAAGAAGCAATGAAAATTCAGAAACATAAAAACCTCCTCCCTGCCTTAGGGGGTTGGTGTTATTTATGATAATCGAATCGTAAACTTCACAGATTCCCCAGCTTTTTATTCCGGCACCTAAATCTGTACCAACATTTGAAATGACTTTAATATTGTAAACTTTAAGAATTCCCCGGTTGTTGTAGATGGCTCCTCCTCTCTCGGCGGAGTTGTACATGAAAGTGGAACTGTATACATTCATTTTGCCCCAAATGTTATAGATTGCTCCACCCTCTTCACAGACATTATGCATAAATGAGGAATTTATAATATTAACGACACCGTTTGCATTGTCATTTTCGATTGCAGCACCAGAATCTGCGGTATTGCCTTCAAATCTTGTATCATAAATATTCAGATTTGATTTATCCGAACAGTATATTCCTCCACGCTCTGCATGATTGTTAATTATTGTAGAATTAAAGATGCTTAATGTACCCTGATTATGAATTGCTCCTCCTGTAGAATCCGAATAACCGTTGGTTATTGTCAAACCAAAAATATTTACATTAATGTTTTTTGAAATTTCAAAAATCCTAGAGGTATTATTTGCATCAAGAACAGAATATGAGTCAGATCCATAAATGTTAATATCTTTATTGATTTTAATAGGATTTCCATCCCCTACATATGTCCTGTTTTCCAAATAAATCGAATCCCCTGAATCTGCATCATCAATTAGAACCTGTATTGCATCAAACTTTTCATCAGTCAGATTACCTTCAATTTCGCTGCCCTCAGCATAAACAGCATTAATAATCAATATGGAAAAAAATAGAATGAATATGAATAGAAATTTTGATTTTTTAATTTGAATCTCCCCCAAAAAACATTAATAAAAAAAACAATTAATTAATTGAAATATCTAAAAAAAAAGAAAAAAAGAAAATTGTTGTTTATTTAACAACAATTTTACCAGCTTTAAGTCCTGAGTTGTATGCACTGTCACCAGCGAAACTTGCTACGTAACTGTAAGTACCTTTTTTAGTTAATTTAACTTTAATGGTTGCTACACCTTTTTTGTTGGTTTTAGCTGAGAAAGCTTTACCATTTACATTAATGGTTACTTTTTTACCAGCTACAGCTTTACCACCAGATTTTAAAGTAATTTTAACTTTTTTGGTCTTTTTAACTTTAAATTTAGCTTTAGGAGCTTTGAGTGTAACAGCTTTTTTAGATACAGTTTTTGTAACAGTTTTGGTAACTTCAGTTGGAGTTAAAGTGATTGCATTTGCAGATGCTGCAAATTTGTCAGTTGCTGCAAAATTAATAGCAACAAGTTTACCTGATTCACCGGTGATTATGAAGACACCATTTTCATCGGTTGTAATATTTACAGCAGAACCATTGTTGATAGAGTATGATAAAGCAGCACCGTCAATAGGGTTGCCTGCAAGGTCTTTTAATACACCGGTAATTTTGGTTCCGTCAACACTGGTAATAGCGATTTGGGTTTGTACCAAATCAGCTTTAGGAATTACAATATTACTTGGGCTTGCATCTTCGCTACCCCAATCGTTACACCATACTACTAAAGTTTTTACACCGTCAGCAACGTCATTACCGGAGATTTGAATTTCTTCATATGGGTTTAACATTCCTGATCTGCATAGGATATGCAATAAGGTTACACCTGAAGTAACAACGCTATCACGAGATTTTTTAACGATATTGTTGGTTACGTTGATGTTACCTAAAGTACTTGGATAACCGTGAGCGGTGTTTCCTTGTTCAGCAGCAATTAACCAGTTATTGTCAATCACATTGAAGGTGTTGTTGCTAATGAAAACTCCACTGGAAGCTTTTTGGATACTGATTACTGGGTATGAATCCCAAGAGTGAACTCCATCATCAAATGAACCACAATCTGTGAAGGTATTTCCAGTAATGAAAGTTCCGTCAGTAGATGCTCCTCCAAAGAATATGGAATAAACATTATTTTTGAATGTGTTGTTTATGATTTTTGCATCTCCACTTCCACCTGCAATTGAAATAGCATCCAATACTACACCGTCAAAGGTATTGTTTAATACGGTGATGAAATGAGATCCCATTACACTGACTATTTTGGAACCTTTTTCTTTGTTAACAGTAGGGTCGTTTATGAGTTTTGTTGCATATCCACCATTGAATTTACTGTTTTTAACAGTTATATAATCACATGATGAAACTACAACTGCTTGGTTGAAATCTTGGAAAACACAGTTATCTATGATTCCACCTTCAGCAACAGAGCCTGCAAAACGGATACCCCATCCATTTACTGAACCATCATAACGTAAATCATTATTAGGATTGGTGTCTATGAAAGTTATTCCTTGAATTGTAACTCCTTTACTAGTTACATCGAAAATTCCATTATTATCCCCATAACCTAAGATTTTTGTATTTCCATTACCTTTTATTACTAAATTGTCTTTAGCAATGGTTATGGTCTTATCAGATATATCATAAGTATCAAAATTACTTAAATCAACAGTACCTCCATCTTCAGCTGTATCGACTGCGATTTGAATAGCATCAGAGGTGTTAGTTGTTGGTGAGATTGGATCTGCAGCCAATAACTCAACATCTTCTACTGCTATAACTTCTGCATCATCAGTTGCTACAATATCTTCAGCAGCAGCTTCTGCAGAAACTGAACTAACAGAAAATGCAATTAAAACAACTAAAAAG
>NZ_CAMVPN010000033.1 GCF_947169325.1 uncultured Methanobrevibacter sp.
ATAATTAATATAATATTTTATTATTTCAATTATATAAACTTATCATGCCAATTTAGTAATTTTAAATTCCTCCCCAGCATTTGGTTCCCAATAATACATAACCAATATAACCAAAAAAAGCATTTAAATAGGACATGTACAATCTAACGACATGTTCATCTAAAAAGATTTTAATCCTTTTGAATTAAATTTGATTTATTTAAATTACAATCTTGACATAATGTTTGCAAATTGTCTAATTCATCAGAACCTCCTTTACTCACAGGTATGATATGATCTACATGCAATGTTGCTCCATCTGATTTCTTTGCCCCACATTCAACGCAAGCATAATTGTCTCGTTTAAATACCTCATGTCTCAATCCTCTTGGAATATGTGTTCGTTTTCTTTTAGATTTTTTATTTTTGCCTTCATTAAGCCAATACTCCTTATAATCTTCCTCAAAACAATATAATAATGGTAAATTTGTCCATTCAAATGGTAGCCCTCTCCGTTCTGTTTCATCGGATACCTCTAAAGTAGTAAAAATACTATTTAACATGCATCTAATTGATTTTGTTTTACCCCATTTAGGAATTTCATATACTCCATCCAATCTTAGCAAATGAAAACCATCATATTTATCCTGACATATACACAATAGATATTTCCACCGATTATCATCATCCATACCTAATAAATCTCGTAATTCTTTATTTTTTTTAACAACTGCCATTATTATTATCTTATTATGAGTAGGAAAACCGCCAGTAAAAAGTTTAAAATCATTATTATTATTATTCATGTAAATATCATGTTCAATACTACTTAAAAAATCAAATTCACCCAAAATTAATATGTGATTATCTTTTAACAATACTTCTATTTCATGTATAACACCATTAATATCTAAAAAAGATGATTTTCCATTTTTACCTTTCATAATTAACCCTCCGAAGTTTAATTTTTAAAATTTCTACTAAAAACCTGTTTAAGATGAATTTTTAGTGAATAAACACGCTTCATTCCCACAAGATTATCATTTATATTATTCTTTTTAATGTTAATAAAAATTAAATTTAATCCTTTTAATTCTACCAAAATGATTATAATATTGACAATACATTTTATTCTATTTAATCAGTTCTCGTAATACATAGCTTAAAAAATTAGTTTTTCAATATCTGAACCCTAATTGACAGTATACAAAAGAAAAAGAAGTTAACAAAAGTGTTAACTTGAATATAAATCTGTAAAAATCCATGACGGATCATATGCTATGATGTAACCATCCTCACACCAGATTGACCTTACATTACCTGAAGTTGTATCAGCAACTGCAGCGGGATCCCTGTTAATCCAGTTTCCTCCAGTATGCTTTTTATGCTTCAGCCTTAATCTGATGTGACCTGTTCCTGAAACCCTGCATTTGACATGGACAAACTGAACATCATAACCTAAGCTTTTAGCTATTCTGTAATACACCTGTCCCCAGTCCACACAGTTGGAACCTTTACCTGCCTTAGCGTCCGTTATTGTCTTTTTGTCTGTTTTTTGTGAATCGAAGTATTTCAGGTACAATTTGATTTTAGCTATTACTGCTAAAGCCTCATCTATGGTGTTTCCTTTGAAGTTGAATGTTTTGACAAAGAGATTCATTGTGGAATCATTGTAATCCGGAAGTTTGGACATCCTATATACAATTGCAGGAAGCCTTCCATTTGCTTTAATATATGCCTCTGTCCTTATGGCCATGTCCACATATTCGGCCTTGTCAATTTTAATTCCATCTTTTAAAGTTACATAGTTTGGAAGGAAATCCAAAGATTTATTATCTTTGATTAAATCCATCACATATATTGCGACCAGTTTATTATTGCCCAATTTCTTTGCTTTCTTTTCTATATCTGTGCAGCTGCCTTTCAATGTTAGTATCTGGTAGTAATCACGTTTTTTGTATTTCTTTTTGTTTTGAATCAACCAATAACAAATTGAGTTCATGGCTTGACAAAAGCTTGTCCAACTAATATTATCTTTTTTATTATCTGACATATTATATTATTTATATATAATAGCTATTATATGTATTGTATCCACCCTACAAAAACATGATTATTATAACGGCTTTGAGATAACCTTCACCTTGCCATTTACAATTTTCCAATCATACCTTCGATAAAGCGATACATTGCTCATAACCTTAATATACTCCAGCTTTAAAAAGTCCGGATTGTCCTTGTAATAGCTTTCCCATGTCTTGTTTTTTCCACGGCCATGCAACAAATCAATACTGTCCATAGCCAAGAGATCACCTTCCAAGGTTCCCTGACTCAGGTATGTTGAGTTGAACTTACGAAGCATATGAGGGCGAAGCCTTGCATACCCGCCAATCTCTCCAAAGCCCAGATAGTCATTGAGCACTTTGAACTTGTAATTGACATGGTTTAACTCATACTTTAAAAGCGGACTTTCCAAATCAAAGTCCTCCTGCTTTAGCTTCACTTTGGCAATCCTCTGCACGCATTCGGGATTGAGGAATGTGTAGTAGGGCTTATCGGTCTTTTGTCGAAGCAGCTTGCAGGTGCATACCACATTGTTTTTTCGTGACAGATATTTCATTGCATCTCTAAAATCGTCTTTTTTGTGATACATCCTTGTTCCTTCAAAGAATGTCCGGTTGGTCATGGATTTGGCCTCACACCTAGTTGTACCTGATGAAATCATCACCAATATCCAGAGCTTCAGATTATCATCTGCAAACTCTAAAGCTAACCTCAGTTCATCCTTGGTTGGCAAATCATCAAAGCTTATTACATCGTTTCTGGCAACATGTTTACTGTTCAATGGCGGAATAAAAGGTATCTTTACCCTATTGTAATGGTAGAATGTCTTGATTTTTGATATTGAGTTTGGTATTGTGCTTCCTATATTGTTTTTAATCAGATGGTCTCTAAATGAGATTATCCTGTCATATATGCTTAATCGGTTTTCCGGAATGTTGTTTTCCTGTTCGGTTATTGCTTCTGCCAACAGGTCGCATAGACTCATGTTGTGGAATGTTGTGTATTTGTTGAATGTTGTCTTGTATGATTTTTTAGATCCAACACTATGACCTGATTTTATGTGAAAATCATCTATCAAATCCTGGTCTCTAGTAAAATACATTTTCATAACCTCTAAATTATTTTCGATTGATTAAATATGCATCCAAATGTAAAATGCATTTCGTAATATTCTAGTTATCCACCAAGAATATATAAGTTATGTTACTGTATTGATACCTGAAACAGAAAAAGAAATCAGATACTATCTTTTAAACTTTATAGTTCTTTTAATAGTATCCTTGCCATAAGTCACTTTATAAGTGTATTTTTTACCTGCTTTAAGCTTTTTGTAGACACTTTTTTTAATTGTAAATGCTGCAACACCTTTACTGTTGGTTTTAACCTTAAATGTTTTCTTGTTGAACTTCAAAGTCACGACCTTATTTTTAAGGTATTTACCGTTCACTTTCTTCAAGCTAATTTTGATTTTAATCTTTTTTGATGATTTTTTGAAATTGAGATTATTGGCCTTTAAAATGGATTTGACCACAACCTTATTTTTAACAGAAACACCACCATAACTTGCTGTTACAACATAGGTTCCAGGCTTGAGATTTATTTTAAAAGAGGCGTAACCGTTCTTATCGGTTTTGACACTATACTTTTTACCGGCGATGGTGATTGTCACTTTCACACCTGCCCCAACAGCCTTGCCACTTGAGGTATAAGCCCTGACCTTGAAACACTTGTTTTCACCATAGTTCTGGGTTAAATCATTATTATTCATCAATCTGTTGAATATAAAAATTGAATTGTATGCAATCTCACCTGTTTTTGGGTTGATTGCCTCAATAACATACCTGCCGGGATTCAGGTTGATGTTCAGCCTTGAAATGCCGTTAGGAAGAGTTGTTGCAGTAAATGACCTATCACCAATCCTGAAAGTTACCTTGAAATTGCCTATTGCCTTACCTTCACAGTCAAGGAATACTGCAAAGTATTGGGATGATGTACCATACTGTTTGGTAACGTCAATGCCCGATACGGTTGATTTTACTTCAACGGACACATTCAAATCCTTAAAGCAATACCTTTCAGAGCCATTATACCTTATTGATGCTGTGTAGTTTCCGACATTTAAATTAAGCTTCAGATAAACCTTGCCTTCACCATCAGTTGTAATCTGATATTCCTCATTGTTTAGTTTAACATGGATGATTTGATTTTCCAACGGGTTGTTGCTTGCATCGGTTAAAAGGACTTCCAGCTTCTGATTTCCTTTATAATACATTGTGATGTTATGTGAAATCAGAGCAACATCAATTATCTCATCAACCCTAAATGAACCGCTTGTGCTTTGAGATGTGTAATTTTCATTGCCTTTATAGAATGCCTCATATGAATAGACTCCGATTGGAAGTCTACCAATGACCAGATTGCCTTTGCCGTTGCGTATGACCACATTATATTCTCTAGAATTGAGTTTAACGCTTACAGTACCATTCAAACCCTCATCATTTGAAGTTAATCTAACACTGATGGAAACCCTCTCATTTACCACCACATCCCTGATTTCAACAGATAATCTGGTTTTCTTTTGAGAGATATTGATTATGTAAGTTGTATTTGACGGATTGTAATTGTTATCCCCCGGATAATATGCCTTAACTGCGTATACTCCAGTATCCAGTGGTGAAATATACCACAATGCTATTGCCTCATCAATTTCCTTATCCCTTGAAGTGTAATATCCAGGCATGCTGAATGTAACATGACCTGATGCTTTAGGCGAGAGATAGGCATAAATCAAAACGTTTTCACCAAGTGCAGCATCCGCCTGTATGAAAATTTCAGAATCCGCTTTGGATACTTTAAAGCTGGTGGAATTAGAAGAACTGATATAATATGTATCCCCATTATAAATGACAGTCAGATTGTAAATGCCAGCATTTAAATTATCCAATGACAATAGTGCCTCACCGTCAGCAATTTCTATTGTTTTTGTGATGTCTCCAATTGTAAATGTCACGTTTCCTGTTGCGTTGCTGTCCAGTTTAGCAGAGACATTGAAAGCATCACCATAAGTTATATTAGCCAATTCCAGAATTACCTCGCTTCTTAAATCCTTGATATAAAAAGTGGAATTTAAAGAATTCGGATTATAATTTCTATCACCATCATATGTAATATTGATAATGTGGTTTGCTCCACCGATATTAGGTACAAATAAAACCGCCTGATTATTTTCAATTTCAACAACAGTTGACTGCCCATCCAAAATAAATATTACATTACCATAAGTGTTATCAGACAGCGTCAATGTAATGTTTGCATCCTCACCAGAAATTACATTACTGACCGCCAAATCAAAAATTGAATCAGCCTTATCAACCTTAAACATAACTGATTTGACTGTTGAGTTGAAATAGTCATTAGTATAAAATGCATTTAAACAATAATCATCAGCATCAATATAAGAAACAGTTATTTGTGCTTTTCCATCACTTATATTAACAATTTCACTGAAAACACCATCAACTGTAAAATTAACACATCCTTTGACGTTTTTATCAAAACTTGCAGTAAAAACCAAAGGAGTACCATAAGTCTCATTAGTAGCAGTGAGATTAAACAAGATCTTTTTAACTTCCAGAATATTGGTTATTGTTTGATTTTTATAACTTGCAGTGATTGTATAATTGCCTTCATTTAAGTTTAGCTTAATGTATCCATAACCGTCATCATCGGTAGTGATGTTATACAATATGTTTTTGAAGTTTATTGTTACAACTCTTGACGGCAATGGCACGCCGCTTGGTTCAATCAGTCTGAATGTGTAGTTAAAGTCATTATGTTCATATGAAGTTACGTTTTCACTCATCAGGATAAATTCATCAGCAACACCAATTGTAGTATTCCAGCCAGCATCCGCCCAGTAATCATCACCCTCATAATAGACATAAATATAATTAGTTCCCTTATCGTAATTGACCGGGAAATTAGCCTCACCATTGGTGAGATTCAAGCGATAAACCTTATAATTAATATAAACACTGACTTCACCAGTACAGTTCTTATTACCAGTTTTGACAAGGATGTTTCCTTTAAAAGTGATTTCATTATAATTCACTTTTACATTTAATGTTGTCGGATATTTCAATACACTAAAAGAATGGCTTGAAACGGCTTTTGAAAACTTGGCATCACCGTCAAAAACCAGCTTCAGATTATAATCCCCTGCCCTAAGGTTAGGTATGGTAATGTTTGTAGTAGTGTCATTTAAAAATATCATGTAATTATTGCCGTTAATATTTAATATAGCCTCTCCTCTTAAATCATCCGGATTAACTGTGATTTTAACGGTTTGAGTTTCACCTAACATAATGTCCGGCGCTGTGATATTAAATACCGGTTTGTATTTCTTGATTTTTAAAACACCACTGACATTAGTGCTTTTGAAATAGGCGTTTTCCACATAAGATACTGTAATGTTGTATTCACCTTCACCAAAACCTGTTAAAGCTATCCTATTTTCCTGATTGTCATATAAATAGATTACCTTTTTCCTTATGCCGTTAATGTATAGCACTGCAGTTGACTTGGAGCCTGCAGGATCAAGATTGACATTGAGATAATAGCTTTGATCTATGAAAAACTCAGGAATGGTTAAGTTCATGTATACGCTTCGCTTATTAACAGTGACTTTTGATGTATAGTATGATTTAAAATAATTACTTGATCCATTATATGATACTTCAAGGTTGTAACTTCCAGGATTTAAACCGTGTATTGTATAATTTGCATGACCATTTTTGAGTGTAATATTATATACATTATCACTAATAAAAATCAGTATTACACCGTCAGGATTCATATTATCCTCACCTTCAACATTAATATCAATGTTTAAATCATCCATATAACTTAAATTACTGTTTACATTAACATCAATGTTTGTTTTGATTTTACCCACATCAACCTCTATGATTTTGGAAAAATCATTTAAAACAACAGGAATAAAATACAATCCTTTAATGTGAGTGTCACTGAAAGTATAAGTAAGCTGACCCGTAAAAGTATAATTTTCCTCATTAATTTTAATATCAGTTTCAGGCACTAAATCCAAATTCAAAGTTGTTTGTGTGTTTAACATCCATTTAAGTTGAATATCGCTTGATTCACTAATGTTTAAAGCAGAATATTGTGGTGTGATGTTTAAAACCAGCCATGAATTTACCTTCTCATCTAAATTTAAGGCACCTGTGGCATATGGGTTTTCATTTGAGCCCCACCAGTTGTTGTCCAATGATATGATTTCACCGCTGGAGATATAAACATCCTTTGACACTCCTTCAAAAGGAACATTTCCCAAAAAGAGATTATAAGTTAAATTCAATTCACCTGTACTGTAGATTGTTGGTGAACCTCTACTTGGAATTGAATACACGCCAGTGTTGTTTCTAAAAATGTTGCTATATGCTGTGAAGGTTCCTGCATTATAAATGGCACCATAAATATATTGGAAATTAGCTTTGGAGACAACATTATCCTCAACTATGGATCGGATTAATTTGAAGTTGCCTGTATTATATATTACTCCTCCTCGTGATTCCTGTGAAGAGCGGGAATTGACAATTAAAGTGTTATCAATTGTCAAATCACCATTGTTGGCAATTACACCACCATATGAAAAATCATCACTCAAAGATTTTAAAAATTCTGAATGATTGATTATTAGTTTTCCGTTGTTGTAGATACTTCCACCATAGGAGAACAATCCTGAGGTGGAATGAGCGATATTTGAGATGAATTTTGAGTTTATTACTGTTAAAGTACCATCATTACTTATTGCACCACCATAAATGTTTTTATTGTTGTTGCTGTAGTCCAGGACATTGTATTTGAATGTACAATTGTCAAGTATGACTTCACCGCTTCTGATTTCAAGAGAAGATCCGTAAACTGAGTCAGGATAATTAATACCGTAAGATTCAGGAGACTTATATGCATTAACAAAGACCATATTTTTAAAAGTGACCTTAACATTGCCTGTAACTGTAAACAGATAGTTTTTGCCTTCACCATCAACAACCGTGTTGTTTCCAATGAAATTCACTGACTTTTCAATGATTACTCTTGTATTTTTATCACCAGCATATGTGTCGCTTGTTAAATAGATATCTGAACCGTTATCTGCATTATCAACTGCCTGACTAATTGATTTAACAGGAGTTGTAATGTTACCTGTGTTTAAATCATTACCTGCTTGATTATCAACATAAATTGATGAATCATGATTTATATCCTCCAATTCCATCGTATCATTCACTTCAGCGCTTACTGCTGAAATGCTTAATAGTACTGTGAATATGAGGATTATAAGTATTGTTTTTTTGAAAATCTTTAACACCTCAAAATTTATCGCCAATATTTTAAATTATGTTAAAGATGATATATAAAAATATTGAAAAAAAGAAGTATAATTAGTCAAATTTCTTTGACTAATCGAAATTTGAATTTTTACGTTTATATCCTGCAATTATTAAAATCAATGCAGCAATCACATAGAATATTGAAGGTATAAACTCAGTTTTGGTTAAATCTTCAAGTTCATATGCTTTTTTAGAAACACCTGAAGACCCACCACCAGATTGTGACCCTCCGACTAATGATTGGATGCCTGCATCAGATGGAGTTGCATCAGTATTGTTAGACACTATATCTGATGAAACATCAGTTGTGGCTTGTGATGATGAATTACTATAAGATTTAGAATTAACTCCATTACTATGAGAAATTCCATTGTTAGCGCCCTTACGGTTATTATCATCATTAATGACATTAGTATTTTCATTTGTATGAGTATCCTTATGTTCACCATCAGTATTTCCTGTTGGATTATCAATAATTGTTTGAGTATACATTTCACTATTCTGTGAAGATGTACCTGGAATTATTGGGTTATAAACCGGTTTGTTGTTATTACTTACAGGATTAATGCCTGATCCATCAATAACATTTGAAATACCATTATTATTAACCGGAGTAATATAAGAATATTCCTCACCATTGTCCAGATTATTGTTTAGATTTGCAAAGTAATCGAAAGCCCTTATGACCTGATTGTTTTGAAAATTGATATTGTCATGTCTTGACAAATCACCATAATTAAAACCGTCATAGCCGTTTTTTGCGTTTTCATTATAAGAAACTAAAAGATTATTTGCCACAGTTGAATCCTTGGAATCCAACAGATACACTGACTTGTAGCCGTCACTGAATACTGTATTGTTCTGTATGCTGTAGGTATGATCGCCGTCTGTGGATTGGCGGTAACTTACTCCATAAATATTATCATCAATGTTTACCGGACCGACACTGTGCACTTCAATGATATTGTTTTCAACAGTTGAATTGGAATCCTGTGTTTCCACACCTGCAACCAAAGCCCATTCATGAGTTCCTGCAAGACCTGTAACGTTAATGCGATTATATGTTATTGACAATTCAGTATTTCCATAGTAGTTTTGAGAGTAAATCCCAATGTTTGGACCATTGGAAAATGAATACAAATCATTTCTTGTAATGTTCACCTTGCTAATTGGTCCTGAAATCTGAATAGGATATGCAGTTCCTGCAGCCAGTCTTCCACCTGTTGTTACAATTGAGATTTCATTATATCGTACAGTTAGATTATTTAAATTATAAATATCCATTCCGTATAAATAATTGTCAAGACCAGGATATGTGATAAAATCACTCATGTAAATTGAATTGTTTTCAATTAATGTATTATCACACTTACTAATCAGCAAACCATCTAAAGTAGGATACAATGAATCTTGTCTGTAATTAACCTCTGAAATAATAGTATTGTTGATGAACTTTAATTTATTGCAGTTTTCAACACCAACACTGAGCACAAAGTCTGAATCCAGGGTGGTGCCATGAGCACCATGATTGACATCCTTTAAAGGCAGGGATGTTGTGATTGTGTTGTTTTCCATTAAAGAATCCTCATAGTTGATTACTTTTATGGCGCAATTATAAACATTAATGTCATTGTTGTGGCCTTCAAAGTTGATTTTAGAGTTAGTCAGTCTCAAGTTCCTTGAAGACATCCTGTCGCCAACACCGCAAATCGCATAAGCCTCACAATTATAAGGCACGTTATAGTTGATGTCAAGATTATCCAGATATATATTATTAGTATTGAATATTATTACCGCACCATCATTATCGCTTAAATCACAATCCAAATCAAACTTAAGATTTGACATTGAAACATTATCTCTGCAGATATCAAAAACTGTGTTTTTGAAAACCGCCCCATCACCGTTAATAGTGATATTTTGAGCATTGATTGACAACTTACCTAGATTACTGAAAGTGCCCTCAAAGACAAAATCCATATTGTCATAATCATCTTCAAGATTACTGTCTTTGAAATATGTTGCTATATTTTCAGGAGTAATATAGATTGTCTTATTTTGATTTACATCCGGTTCATCAGGCGCATCAGGAATATGTGGAACTTCAAGAACAGAATCATTGACATTGATGTCTGCTTGATAATCATCTGAAATATCCTCAAGAGCCAGATTATCAGCACTGATACTCTCTTGAGAATCATCAACCACACCAATATCGCTTGCATGAACCGCAGATAATGCCAACAATAACACCAATCCTAAGATCAATTTCTTCCAGATTACCAAATCACCTCCTAAACTTTTAAATGATTAAATAAACATGATAATATTAAAATAATAGAGGAGTAAAATCCTCTATTTAAATTTTATAGTCTTTTTCACATTGTCTTTACCGTAAATCACTTGGTAAGTGTACTTTTTACCAGCTTTAAGTTTTTTATATATGCTGTTTTTAATGGTAAATGTCACAACACCTTTGCTGTTGGTTTTCGCATTAAAGGTCTTCTTGTTGAACTTCAAGGTTACGGCCTTGTTTTTCAGGTACTTCTTGTTAACTTTACTTAAAGTAACTTTGATTTTAACAGTTTTAGCTGACTTTTTAGCATTGATGTTTTTGGCATTTATAATGCTTTTAACAGTCACGGTATTTTTGGTTACTTTACCATTGTAGGATGCTTTTATTGTATATTTTCCAGGTTTGGCAGCTATCTTAAAGCTTGCAATTCCTTTGCTGTTGGTTTTGACATTATAGTTTACACCATTGAAGCTAATTGTCAGAGTTTTGTCTGCCAGTGGCGCACTGTTTTGAGTCAGCTTAACCTTGTAGTATGAATTGCTAGTGTATAAAACTGTGATGTCGCTTCCTTTTAAAACAGGATTTTGAGCAGGCTTAACAGCAAATGTTACAGTTTTACTAGCTTTATTAAACCTCAAATCCCCATTATAAGTAACATTAACATCATAACTGCCTGCCGGCAAATTAGGAATAACTTTAACTACAACCCCATCTGCAATTGCCTCATTATAATTAACTCCATTAACAGCAAATGAAACACTGCCTGTTACCTGACCATCCAGATTGATGGTGATGACAGTATCCTCACCTTGAATTGTGCTTGATACTTTAACATCCAAATCGATATTTTTCAAAGCACTTTTAGATAATGCAAACACTTTATTATCCTCAGAAGTTACATAAATAACCCCATTATTGTCCATTACCGGCGAACCGGTGATTTTGGATTCCAAATCCGATTTCCATAAAACATCACCACCAGATGTGATTTCATAAAAGAAATTATCACAGCCAAAGTATAAATTATCATTTAAACCAATCAGAACACCTGAAGTAACGTTTAAACTGGAAACCAGATATTCCTTACCATTTGAAAGATCATACCTGTAAAGGTTGCCTCTGGAATTTGTAGCGTATAAGAACTCGCAATCCAACAATAATTGATTGCCTGCACCGCCGGTTAACTTGGTTTTCCACAACTGAGATCCGGTCAGTGAATATGCAACAACACAATCACCCAAAACCGCATAGACAATATTTTCATTTACAACAGGACGAACAGCCCCATAATCGCCTGATTTGATGAACCTGGTTTTTAATGTCTTGGCATCAATAACCCACAATCTGGAATCTGTCAGGACAACAACAATATCCTCCCCGATTACCGGAGATGTTAAAGGAGCATTCTTACCCAAATCAAGCATAGTTGGAGTTCCACCAAACTCCCACAACCCAAACGGAATAATCACAAGTTTATAAGAACCGCTTGTAACCTGATATTCACTTGAAACATAGATATTTGCCTTATCATCCATTATTGGTGAAAAAATACTTGACCCCTGATAGAAATTGGAAGAACCGTATTTTTCACCTGTTTTCTGATTGATGAAAAACAATGTGTCGCCTGATTTTGGAACAACCACAACCTCACGACTCATGGAAATTCCTGAAAAATTACCGATAACATCCCTATCGGTGAAATTCCACCTCAAAACACCATCACAGGTAAAAGAATAGACCGCATCCACAGTTGAAAAGTAGATATTGCCCTCATTATCGATTAAAACATCACCGACAATAGTTTCATTAACAGGTATTGTGAACAATATTTCCCCATTGCTTGAACTGGCATATGGTGATTTGCCGGTGTTTTTTGCATCAAAGCCGCTGTTCGGCCATTGGTCTTTCGGATATTCCAGAACACTGAATGAAGTGGAATTTGAAACCGTATTATAGTTATTGCCCTGATAAACTGCAGTGAGGTCATAGTCACCGATTTCCAAATCAGGGATGATATAGCTTATGGTACCGGATAGTGGAATTGCTATTATATCACCATTAATTGTGAAATTGCCTGTGGTTTTAGCCGGGACTTTAATGAATATTACAGCGTCCTGGCCGATCATGATATCGGCTGATGATATCTCAAAGGTCAAATCCGCCTTGCTGATTGTAAAAGATGCAGATTCAGTCCTGTTGAAGTAAGTATCGTCTCCAGAGTAAAAGACATTGACTTCTTTAAACCCGGCTTCAACGCCTAAAAGAGTAATATTTGCCCTGCCGTCTTTGACAATGCTTGAATTGGTGATTTTGCCAATTGCCGCAGTTAAATTGCCTGTGGCATTATCATTTAGGATAACTTCAACAATGACTGCCCCTCCATAAACAATATCCCCAACATGGACGCTCATTGAGGAAACAAGATTGTCAACTTCAATGAATCTGTAATCCCTGCTTGTGAGATACTTATCATCACCATTATAAACAGCAGTGATTCTGTAATCCCCGCGCCGGATGTTTTTAATGGTGTAATTTGCCTTGGAATCGTTTAACGGTAAAGTTATAGTGTTGTCGTTGACTGTTATTGTGACATTGCCTTTAGAGTCTGATGGTGCTGTGACTGTTAAAAGCAAATCATCATCGACTACGATTTCCCCGATTGTTAAAAGAGTGAATGATTCATATTTAGAAACCTTAACCTGAGATTGGATTATCTTGTCGAGATACTTTTCATCACCTGAATAAACGACAGTTATCACATAGTCATTCGCTTTAAGACGAGTGAAGTTGAAAAGCAAAATGCCATCAGCAGATTGAGTCTGAGTAAAGTTGCTGACTTTGACAGTGACATTTCCAGACAAATCATTTGGAAGGTTAACTTTAACGATTAAATCATCCCCAAACATAATATTATCATTTGAAACATGAATATTCGGATTGGATTTGATGAAATTAAACCTGACGGAAGTCAAAACAGATTCATAACTGAAAGTCAACTCACCATCGCCCAATGCAGTCAACATGAAGTAGACATTGGAATTGGACAGGGTCGAATTAACGGAACTGCCATTTACCTGCATGACACTTAATTCAATATCCCTGAAATTATATTTGGTTGAAGTACTGTTTTTAAACATGTAAAATCCAACATTGACTGTTGCCATCTGATTGATTTCCAAATCACAAGTGTCGCCTGTAGCATTTAAAACCAGCCAGGCATCAATGTCATTATATGGTTGGATTTGGTAATTTTCTAAAGTGGATCCCCACCAGTTTCCGTCCAAATCATAGGATTTGGCATCCACAAGATTTATGTTATTCAGTAAAATGGAATCCTTTACATTAATATAATCGCAGACTGCAACATTCAGATTATCCAAAATAATTGAATTTGAAATTTCAATATTACTTGCGTTGAAAACAACCTCTTTTTGATTATTTTGAACAATACAATTGGAAAGAGAAACATTGCCGCCTGCAATCAGATTACCTGAGAGATTGGAAATTTCCAGATTCTTCAAGCTCAATACTGCATTATTTTTAAATAATGTCAAATTAGTTAGCTTGGCATCATTTTCACCTTTCAAGGTCAAATCATAATTCAGGACAATGTTTTCAGAAAAGTCCCCATCCAAAAGAATGATGTTGTGACAATACCTCGCCAGTTCAACAGCCTTTCCTATAGACCGGACAGGTGATGACCTTGAACTTCCATTGTTGTTATCATCACCACTGCTTCTAGACACAAAAATATACTCACGTGTGCTTGTCAAGGTCAATTCATTTGACTTGACATTGGAAATTGTCGGAATGACATAGACATTGCAGATGTCCAAATCACCAAACTCCAAATCAAAAACTGTTGAATTTACCGTTTTAGCATACCTGCCGTTGACATAAACATCATAAAGGGTTCTGTCCAGAATATCTGATTCATAAAATGAAGGATGAACCAATTTAACAGCAATATTTAAAGTTGCCTTATCGTTACCTACATTGACAGTTGTTAGATTCAGATTGGAAAATTCAATGGAATTGCCTACGTATTGATTTCCTGAAATCTTGCAGGCAGTTCCAATCACCTTAACATTCAATACATCTCCCGCACGGGTATGATTGATGAAAGTGTTATTTGTGATATAAATGTCGGGTGAACCGTAACTTCCGGCCTCCCAGGCACAGATTGCAGTACCGATAGATGCGCTGTTGGCAATGAACAGGGAATTTCTAATGTCAATGGATCCGACATCCATAAAAGAAATCGCACCTCCACGACCGGTACCTGTAGTGGACAGCTCATCCAAAGCCCAGCAGTTATTGTTATTGTCCTTAAACAAACAGCCGTCAACATACAATCTTGGAATACCGCTGTACTGGCAAGCCCCAATTGCACCGCCACCATTGTTGGTGGTACAGTTATTTCCAACAAAAACAGTATTATAGATATTTACGATATTATAAACATACAATGCTCCACCGTTCCATCCTGCAACATTATCAGTGAAATTGGAATCATATATTGTTGTGTTACCTTCACCGTAAGTGGTTATGCCTCCTGCCCAAGCCTGAGAACGATTCTTATAAAATTTAGTATTGTAAATTAGAAGCTTACCCCAGTTCATGACACAGGTGGAATGCTCATAGCCATAATTATATGCAAAATAGCAATCCCTCAAAATCACGGATTGCCTGCTGTAAACGTTAATGCAACCTTTGGCAACTGTACAGTTGATGATGGAACAATTGTTCAAAATCGCCTTGCCTTTCCTAACATGCATAATAGATGCAGAACCTGCCATGGACTGGATGCCATCAAAAATACAGTTATCAAACTCATACTCCCGGTTACCTGCCAAATCCATGACCAATCCTGCATTGGTGTTTAACGTATGAACCCATTTAAAGGTAACATTTACAACGTTCATGCCACATCCGTTGTTTTCAGGAACAACAATAAGAGCGTATTTAACATAACGGTCCATATTATCTTCATAAGTTCCCACAATAGGAGCGACATCACCAATATATGAACCCTGACTGCCAATGATTTTAACATTGTTGTTGATTTTGATTTGCTTGTTTACATCATCAAAATCAGAAGGATAAAAAACAGTATTTTCCTTCAATCTGAGCGTATAATCCTTATCTGTTAAAGAACAGTAATACTGCAGTTCATCCCAATCGCTGACTATGATTTCATCCACTTCACTTTCCAAAGACTCATCAGAAGCATTTAAATTGCTGACTGCATCAACTACATCACTTTCTGGACAATCCCCTGAATCATCCAGACTGGAGACGACATCACTTTTTAAGGAATCCTCTGATAACTCCAAATCCGTATCTTCCTGCGTTAAGGTAATGTTATCGTCAACTTCACCTGCATCTACGCAGCTAACTCCCAATAATAAAAGCAAAAGGATGACAAAACACAATGATTTTAAATCCATAACTACTATCTCCATTTAAACGGAACTCAACAACAACCCCTATTTTTTAACAGTGATTTTCCTATTGACACTATCCTTCAGATAAGTGACTTTATAAGTATACTTCTTACCTACTTTAAGCTTATTTAAAACACTTTTCTTGATAGTGAAAGTCGCAACACCTTTTTTATTAGTTTTAACCTTGTATGTTTTACCATTGAATTTTAAAGCAACTGTTTTGCCTTTAAGATATTTATTGTTAACTTTCTTCAAGGATACTTTAATTTTTAAGGATTTTACAGACTTTTTAACATTTAAATTTTTAGCTACAATAATGCTTTTGACAGTAACCTTTTTAGATAATTTGACATTGCCATAGATTGCACTAACAGTGTAGGTTTTAGGAGGCAAAGTAATTTTAAGAGAAGCATACCCGTTATTATCGGTTTTAACAGAAACTTTATTGCCATTGACTGTAAATACTACTGATTTACCGGCTAAAGGCAAATTGTTTTGTGTTAATCTGACCTTAAAGTAAGATCCACTTGTATAAAGCATGTTAATTGCATTTCCTGTCAATTTAGGATTGACAAATGCCACTGTGCAATTCTTATCAAATGAACAATACTTGTCATCACCGGAATATATTATTCTCACATTATAATTGCCTTCGGACAAGCCTGAAACCTGAATTGTTGCTTTGCCATTAGCTAACTTTTGAACATACTCACGATTAGCGACTTTTAGAGTCAGACTGCCCTTTGCATCACTTGGAAGGCTAATTGAAACTGAACTTTTATCACTGGAAACAATATTCATAACAGCAGCCGGCTTAATGGTAAAATCAGCACCGAAAACACCGCCATTAAATCTCTTATCACCGGAATAAGCAATATTTACATGATAATTCTTGGCTGGCAAATCAGACAATGATTTGACTACTTTTCCATCTGAAATCATTTCATTGTAGGAAATTCCTCCAACAGTAAATGAAACATTTCCGCTAGCTTCAAAGTCCAATGTTATAGTCATGACGTTATCTGTAACTTCAACACTGAAATTGGAATCCTTCAAATCACCCTGACTTAAAGCATAAATCCTATTATCTGAAGTTCTAATATAGATTGTACCTTCCCTATCCATTACCGGGTTGCCTATGATTTCACTTCCAATATTGCATTTCCATAAAACATTTCCACGGTTGTCAATTTCATAGAATAGATTATTGCAAGCGAAATAGATATTGCCGTTGTTTCCAATCAAAACGCCTGATGAAACATTCAAATCAGAAATTAAGGATTGGACACCATCCACAAGACCATATTTATACAGATTGCCATTTCCGTTAACTGCATATAATCCCTCATCGGAATCTAAAACTAATTGGCTTACATTGCCTGTTACTTTTGTTTTCCATAGCTGTGAACCGGTATTGGCATAAGCAACAATGGAATCTCCTAAAACTGCATAAACAATATTGCCTTCACCTATAACCGGACGGACATCAGCATAATTGCCTGATTTTATGAAAAGTGATTTTGAAGTCTTTAAATCATAAACAACCAATCTGTTTTCACATAACACAACCAGAATATTATCATTCAAAACAGGTGAGGCGATAGGTTTATTGCCGCCTAAACTAAGCAGTTTAATTGCACCTCCGCTGGCCCAGGATTTATATGGAACAATGACCAGATTATATGAACCTGTTGAAACCTGATATTCGCTTACAACATATAAATTAGCATTGTCATCTATAACCGGAGCAAAGGCACTTGATGCCTGATAGATATTGGAAGAACCGTATTTGCTTCCACCATACTGATTAATGAAATACAGTGTGTCTCCTGATCTTGGTGAAACGATTACATCACGGCCTATTGCAAGGCCTGAAAAATTACCTTCCATACTTTCTGATGCATAAAACCATCTCCGATTTCCGGATTTGTCAAAAGAATATATTACCTCAGCAGTCACAACGTAAATATTACCTTCACTATCAATTACAATATCATTAACTATTTCACCACCAATATCAATGACCGTTGCTATTTTTCCATTAATTTGACTTTCATATGGTGATTTAGCCGTATTTTCACTATCCCCACCATTATTTGACCATTGAGGATGAGGATATTCACTAACAGTAAATGAAGTGGAATTTGCTACTGTATTATAATTGTTTCCATTATAAACTGCAGTAATCTCATATTCGGCAATTTCCAAATCGGATAATGTGTAATAGACATCACCGGATAACGGGATATTGATTACGTCCTCGCCGATTGTAAAAGTGCCCTCGGTTTTTGGAGGGACTCTTATATGCACAACAGCATCCTGACCGATTTTAATGTCACTGGAATCAATAGTGAAAGTTAAATCCGCCTTGTTGATAGTGAAATTGGCATATGCTGTTTTATTAAAGTATGTATCATCACCAGTATAAAAAACATTGATTAGCTTATCAATACCTGCATTTAAATCGGCTAAGGAAATATTGACTTTACCGTCAATCACTTCTGAAGTATTGGACACACCATCAATTGTTACTGTAACATTACCTGTCGCATTATCGTTTAAGATGACTTGAACAAATGCAACTTCACCATAAACAATATCCTCAGCAGTTATCTTCATTGATGAGTTTAAGTTATCCACTTCGATTTTAGTGGACATGCTGCTTGTGAGATACTTATCATCACCATTATAGATTGCTCTTATTACATAATCGCCCCTAACAACATTTTTCATGGTATAATTGGCAATGGAATTATTCAGAAGCAAAGTGTGAACATCCTTATTGATGTAGAGAGTTACATTGCCTGTGGCATCACCATTAGTTGTTATTGTTAAAACCACATCTTCCCCAACTTCAATTGTACCAATTTCCAAACGGGTTATTGAATCATATTTCAAAACGCTCACTTGAGCATTCTTAAGTTGTGAGAGGTATTTTTCATCACCGGAATAACTGACAGCAACATCATAACTATCCGCCTTTAAACCATTGAATATGAAAATGTTTGAGTTTGAAATATCTTTTGTCTGGGAATAATTTCCAATAGTAACTGTTAGATTGCCCTTCACATCACCAGGAGCAGTAATCTGAACTGTTAAATTATCCCCTACCATAATATCTTTGGTTATAATGTTAATGTTTGGATTTGATTTTAAAAATTCAAAATTAATTGTAGTTTCAATATTGTTGTATTTGGCAGTCAAACTAGCGTTATCCAATTCAGTTAATCTAAATGAGATTTTTGATCCTGGAGTTGTGATATTTTCACTTGAAATACCATTTAAAGAGATTAAATCTAAATCGATTACAGGTATGTAGCCATATTTGGTGTTATTGTTCAAATAGAATTCAAACAATACTGAAGCTGCCTGATCATACTCCAAAGAACTCACACTAGTTGTAGCATTTAAAACCAGCCAATTATTGATATTTAGACTATTTGGTTTAGCCACATCTTCTTTGGTGTTTCCCCACCAATTATAATCCAGATCATAACTGCCACTGCCTTCGATGATCCCAGTATTATTCAATAGAATTGAGTTTCTAATACTTGTAAAATTATTGCTTTTAACCAGGACTGCATCATTATTATTGAATATTGAATTAGAAATCACTGCATTATTGGCCTCGATTATTCTATTTACATTATTGTCTGTGAAAACACAATTGTTGATAATAAGATTTCCTGTACTTTGTTTGATAAATGAATCACCAGTTAACTTATTAATATTCATGTTTTTAATAGTGAAATCATTAGCATTGACCGTAAATGAAGCTCCATCGGTGAATGTTGAATTTCCTTCACCTTTAATGGTGACATCATAGTCAACAGAAAGGGATTCGCTGAATTCCCCATCCATAATCAATATGTTTCCACAACTTAAAGCAAGTTCCAAAGCTCTTTTAATGCTTTTTACAGGATTTTCTCTTGAACTTCCATTGTTGGTGTCGCTACCTAAACTTTGAGAAACAAATACATACTCACGTGTGCTTGTCAATGTCAATTCGTTTGATTTGACATTGGAAATGGTCGGAATGACATAGACATTACATATGTCCAAATCACCAAACTCCAAATCAAAAACTGTCGAATTTACCGTTTTAGCATACCTGCCGTTAACATAAACATCATAAAGAGTCCTGTCTAAAATGTCCCTGTCATAAAAGGAGGGATGTGATAGTTTAGCTGTAATCTTTAATGTTGCTTTATCATTACCTGCGCTGACAGTGGTTAGATTCAGATTTGAAAATTCAATGGAGTTTCCCAGATACTTATTGTCCAAAACTTTTAATGCTGTTCCTGCAACACGAAGATATAATGTATCCCCTGCACGTGTATGATTGATGAATGTATTGTTTATTATATAAATGTCTGGTGATCCGTAACTTCCCTGATCAATAGCGCAAATTGCAGTACCTATAGACGCACTGTTGGAAATGAAAGTTGTATTTCTAACCTCGATTGAACCTTCATCCATCAGGGAAATGGCACCACCACGACCGGTACCTGTAGTGGACAATTCATCCAATCCCCAACAGTTATTCGCATTGTTTTCAAATAATGAATTTTCAACATAAATATGAGGTGCAGATACATGCTTACATGCTCCAATCGCACCACCACCATTATTGGTGGTACAATTATTGCCAACAAAAATTGTATTATAGATTGTCAGATAACTATAAGTGTATATCGCACCACCATTCCAGCCGGCAACGTTATCAATGAAATTGGAATCATAAATGGTAGTATTTGCACTGTAGTGAGTGTGAATTGCACCTGCCCAAACGGAAGCCCTGTTCTTATAAAAAGTAGTATTGTAAACAGTTAATACACCACAATTGTTGATACATCCCGGTTCTGTTCTGGCATAATTATTCTCAAAATAACAATCCCTGACAACCATACGGGCAGTTCTAAAAGCATTCGGGTCATATACGCTAACACAACCAAAATCAGTAGTACAGTTGACAAAGGAACAGTTTTCCAAAAGGGCATCTCCTTTTTTAAGATATACAATGCTGGAATGTCCTAAAGCAAGGTTAATGTTTTCAAAAACACAATTTTTTATCTCATTATATGCATTTCCACCCATCTGAAGGAAAACAGCATCAGGATTGTATATTGTGTAAATCCATTTGAAGGTAATATTTTCCAAAGTGATACCAATTCCGCTTCCATCCGGAACGACAAAGGGCATATAATTAATATAATCTCCATCATCAATGTAGTTTTCACCGGCAGGATGAGTGTCTCCGAAATATGAACCAGAACTACCAATAATTTTCACATTATTGTTGACCCTGATTTGTTTATTAATATCTCGAAGATCAGAAGGATAGAAATTTGTATTTTCTTTTAATCTAAGTGTATAATCCTTATCACTTAAAGAACAGTAATACTGCAGTTCATCCCAATCATTAACAACTATTTCATCATCCTCGCTTTGCAATAGATTAGATTCTAAGAGTTCTTCATCATCAGAGGAACTGTCTGAGGTTAATGTATTATTTTCATCTTTTTCTAATGAAATTTCATCCTGTGAGTAATCATCACAAGGAATTCCTAAATCATCAGATGAAATATCTTCTGTAATTGTGATATTGTCATTAACATCTTCATTTGCTGATGCAACACCCATGCTTAAAATTATGCATAAAAGCAAAATGAAAATAACTGATTTATTTTTAAGATTCATGAAAAAAACACCACCGTAGATTATTTTTTTATTGTGATTTTTTTGCTCACCACATCTTTTCCATAAGTAACTTTGTAGGTGTATTTTTTACCGACTTTAAGTTTGTTAAAATCATTCTTTTTAACTGTGAATGTTGCAACACCTTTTTTGTTGGTTTTAACATTATATGTTTTGCCATTTAATTTTAAGGTAACTTTTTTACCGTTTAAGTATTTGTTATTTACTTTTTTCAAAGTTACTTTGATTTTAAGTGTTTTTGCTGACTTTTTAACATTCATGTCTTTAGCAGATACAATGCTTTTGACAGTTACTTTATTAGTTTTCTTTACTCCCAAACAAGTAGCAGATACTGTGTATGCTTTTGTTTTTGGAGGCAAATCTATTTTGACTGATGCATAACCCTTATTATCGGTTGTTGCAGTTGATTTTTTACCATTGACAATGAAAGTAACAGTCTCACCAGAAACAGGTTTTCCATCAATGGTTACACATACAGTGTATTTTGAACCACTAGTGTACAGCATTGAAAAGTCTTTAGCAGTTATTGTTGGTTTTGAAAGTGAAACAGATGCATTTGAGACTGCTTTTTCATATTTGCTATCGCCTGAATAAGTTATAATTGCATCGTACTTGCCTGGAGCCAAACCATTAATACTAAGAGTTGCACTTCCTTTCACTAATTTTTGAGTGTAATTTTTACCAGCGATTGTTATGGTTAGATTACCCGTAGCATCACTCGGTAAGACTAAGCTAAATATCGGAGTATTGGTTCCCGCAGGAGTTTCTATGCTTAAAGTAGTATTGTCTAATTTAAGATCTACTTTTTCAGCGGTGATTATCTCAAATTTGCTTTGTGGAACATATTTGTTATCACCTGAATAATCAATTGTAATTTTATTATCTCCTTCAATGAATCCATATACTTCAATTTCAGTGGATTTTGAAGCGTTTTCTGTGAAATTATTGTCTCCAACAACAACAGTTACAGTACCAGTTGCATCTTCAGGCAATTCCACAAGAATTGTTGTATTGCAGCCTACATTAACTAAACTGGAAACGATTGAATCAAAAGTAAAATCAGTGACTTTTGAAATGACTAATTCAGTAGCTCCATATGCATGAGCATGATTAATTAAATCATTTAAAAATACCTTGATAGGATATTTACCTTCAGTTAAAGTATCTTTGATTTTATAAGTGAATGAATTAGTTCCATCAGTTGTTGCATTATAAGTTTTATTGCCAACAATAATGTTTAGAATGCCGTTTACAGGCTGATTAAATTTTATTGTGATATTTTCATCATCCCCATAATATATGCTAGGGGAATTCAGCTGCATATTTATAGTATTAAAGTTTAATGTAATCTTTTCATGGTCTAATTGTGCAGTTACAGAATGACTGGATGAATTACTAGTATATCGTGCTTTAAATGTACCATTTACTAATATAATGTTATTTTGTATTTCACCAGTATCTGATGATAATGTGACAGTCATTGGATTGAAGCCTTCAATTCCTTCTTGAGTATTGTCGTTCCATGTTAGTTTGCCTATGATTTCGTATTGATTATTTCCAATATAATTTTCGTATACTGAAAAAATTGCATATCTTGTTATTTTTGCAACATGAACACCACTTGTTCCTGATCCACTTGGAGTTAATAGATAACCTGAAAAGACATACTCTGGAATGTCATTCTGACTGAACCATGCTCCATCAAAAGTGATATTTTTATTAGTATATGTTGTCCTTGCAAGACTGTTTAAATCTTTATTTATAAAAATACAGTTTTTAAAATAAACAAATTTTTTTCTCTCTTTTAGTTCTCCTGAAAATAGATAACCATTAAATCCCTCAAAAAGACAATTAACAAATTTTGCATTATATTCTTGTGCACCCGTGATTCTAGAATTTTTAAAACCAATGAAACTACAATTATTAAATGTTCCCTGGTTGGCATTTCCTGAAAATGGATAGAAAAAAGGCCCCATATATTCATTGATAAATTTTGGATGGAGTGATGCATCAAAAGTAATATTATTCATTTCAAAATTTCCTGAAGATGACATTAATTGTATTGCTTTTGATGTGGAACTATTAGTACTTTTAATAATGACTTTGCCAGTGATTCCTTGAATTACTAAATTTGATGTATTGAATTTTAAAATTGTGCCTAAATCATAAGTTCCATTAAAAATGTTTACAATTATTTTATTTTCACCACTGGTATTGGTTGATGCTTGGCTTAATGTTGCAAATGGATTTTCATAAGATCCATTTCCGCCGTCAGAAGTAGAATTTTGACCAACATATATAACTCGAACATCAATATCACCCAACAATTCATCACCATCAATTTCGCTAAATTGTGATTGAATATCCCTATCAGCAATGCTACTTAAATTAGATTCAGATATTCGTGTATTCTCATCAACAATGTCACTTACATTAGATCCAGTTGTTTGTGTTATTGTATCTTCATTAATTTCAATTGCATCATTTTGATTTGTCTGTGTTATTATATCTTGGGATGTTTCATTGTCTGCTGCTGAAACAGCACCAACTGAAAATATAATTGAAATAATTAAAATCAGCAAAAATAATTTTTTAAAATTCACAACTCCCATATTTCTCCTCCTTTTAAATTTGATTTGAATAATTGATAATTATGATAAACATGAAAAAAATAAAAAGAAAAAAATAGAGAAAAAATTTCTCCCTATTTTTTAACTGTTATTTTTGCTTTTTGGTTTATTGCTTTGTAGTTTGAGTTACCTGCAAATTTAATAACT
>NZ_CAMVPN010000034.1 GCF_947169325.1 uncultured Methanobrevibacter sp.
CTAGTTTTAATATTTGTATTCATTTTTAAGCCTCACTGCATTGTTTAGTAATTGCTGCTTGAATTTCTGCAATTTTTCCATCAAATTCATCCTGTGGGATGTATTTCATTTTACCGATTTCTTCTTTAACAGGTAAAGCTACAATGTTTGCAATTGGTGCTCCTCTGTTAACAGCTGCAAGAGATTCTTTGTAGAATAAAAGGATAGTTTTTAACATTTTGTATTGTTTATCCGGTGCACAGTATGTGTCTACATCGTCAAATGCATTTTGCTGCAAGAAGTCTTCTCTTAACATACGGGTGGTTTCCAAAGTAGCTTGGTCAGTTTCAGGTAATGCATCAGGACCAACCAGTTGTACAATTTCTTGTAACTCGGATTCTTTTTGCAATAAGCTCATAGCTTGGTCACGAGTTGCTCTCCAGTCTGCTGCTACGTTTTCAGCCCACCAACCTTCAATACTGTCCACATATAATGAATAACTTTGCAGCCAGTCGATTGAAGGGAAGTGACGTTTATCCGCAAGGGATGCATCTAACGCCCAGAACACTTTACAGATACGTAATGTGTTTTGTGTAACAGGTTCTGACAAGTCCCCACCAGGAGGTGATACAGCACCGACTACGGAAATGGATGCAATATGTGGTTCTGAACCAATAGTTTCTACTCTTCCTGCTCTTTCGTAGAATTGAGCTAATCTGGATGCTAAGTATGCTGGGTAACCTTCTTCCCCAGGCATTTCTTCCAGCCTTCCTGAAATCTCCCTCATAGCTTCAGCCCATCTTGAGGTTGAGTCTGCCATAAGAGCTACGTCGTAACCTTGGTCACGGTAGTATTCAGCAATAGTAATACCGGTATATACACATGCTTCACGAGCTGCTACCGGCATGTTGGAAGTGTTTGCAATAAGAACAGTTCTGTCCATCAATGGGTTACCTGTTTTAGGGTCGTCGAGGAATGGGAATTCGGTAAGTACTTCAGTCATTTCGTTACCACGTTCTCCACATCCGATATATACAACGATGTCTGCATCTGCCCATTTAGCTAATTGTTGTTGTGTAACAGTTTTACCTGATCCGAAAGGACCTGGAATAGCTGCTGCCCCACCTTTAGCTACAGAGAAGAAAGTGTCTTGTGCTCTTTGACCGGTTACTAAAGGTATATCAGGGTCTAATTTTCTTACATATGGACGGCTTCTTTTTACAGGCCATTTTTGGAGCATTTGTACTTTTTCACCACCAACAGTAGCGATGTCATCCAATACAGTGTATTCCCCTTCAGCTGCAATTTCGGTAACTTCACCTTCAAGAGCAGGAGGAACCATAATTTTGTGTAAAACAGCTGTAGTTTCTTGTACTTCACCGAGTACATCTCCAGCTTGTAAAACATCTCCAACTTTTGCTACTGGTTTGAAAGCCCATTTTTTCTCTTTGTTAATGGAGTCTACATCAATACCTCTTGCAATGAAATCACCAGATTCTTCTCTGATGATTCTTAAAGGTCTTTGAATACCGTCGTAAATAGAACTCATAATACCTGGACCAAGTTCTACTGACAATGCTCCCCCAGTACATTCAACTACTTCACCCGGTTGGATACCGGCTGTTTCTTCATATACTTGGATAGTTGCGGTGTCACCTTCGAGCTCGATGATTTCTCCGATAAGCTTCTCGTCACCTACCCTAACCATCTCAAGCATCTGAGCCCCTCTCATACCATCTGCGACAATAACAGGCCCAGCAATCTTAATAATATTTCCTTCAATAATCATTTAACCATCTCTACCCCGATAACTCTTTTAATAAGGTCATTTATTTGATCAGATGATCCTTCTGAGGACCCATCTTTATCAGGTATTTCAATTATCATTGGTAAAACATTTGAACCAATTTTTCTATTAATATGATTTCTCATTTCATTTGCCAATACTTGAGTAATAATAATAATTGAAATTTCTTCATCTAAAAATTTATCAAAAGCAACAATAGCTTCTTCAGGAGTATTTACTACTTCTGCTTTTTTGACACCACCTAATCTAAATCCTGAAACAGTGTCAATATCACCAATAATTGCTACTGAACTCATATTAACATCTCCATGATTTTAGCATTAGGGAAGTCTGCTTCTCTTTTTGCCCTTGCAATAATTTTTAAATTTTTGATTTCACTTTCTTTTTGACTTAAATAACCAATAATTGGACCAATACCTAATGGTTTTTTAGATGCTAAAGATTTTGAATATTCGGAAGAGTAAGCATCCAATGCCTTTTCAAATACAGCAACTGAACCAGTTTCATTGTATACTGGCATTACGTCAGTCAATGCATCAGCATATTTTGTTCCTTCCAAACCGGAAACCACATTGGTAACATCCGGAGATTCCATTAAATCTTTTAGTTTCCATTCACGTAATTGGTATCCTTCTTCTAGTATATAAGGAGCGATTGCATCATAGTCGAGGCCATCTTCTTTTGCCCTTATAATTAGTTTAAGATTAGCTACATCAACTTGAGTTCCAACATATGAATATAATATCTGTTTGTTTTCATCGGAAGGAACATCAGTAGAACGTAATAATTTGCCTAAATAATATTTATCTAAAGCAGATTCTAATGGAAGAACCATATCAGTAGCTTCGTATTGTGGAAGAGCATCTTCTAAAGCTTGTGCATATTCAGTACTGTCTAAACTTGTTACAATGTCAGTTACGTTATCAGCGTCAGCTAAAGATTCCAAATCATCATATAATGATCCGCAAGGAATCAGTAATTCCCTTGTTTCATCAGCTGTAAGTCCAACTTCTTTAGCAGTTAAAAGACTTTTGATATTGTCGATATCTGCTTTTTTAGACATTACAACAAATGGATCTTTAATATCTTTAGGAGCTAATCTTGCAACAAAGTCATAAGTGTTTGCACGTTCAACGTCCAATGCTTTATCGAGTGGATATTCGTCTAAAACATCAGCGTATTCAGGGACTCCTCTGAGATAGTTTTCAACTTCTTCGACATTGTTGGTTTCAACAATTTCAGAAATCTGTTTTTCATCAAAGAGTCTTCCTTTTCTAGCTCTTACTCTTGCACTTGGATTGAGATAAGGATAAATGTCCAAAATTGGTCTAGATGTAATGATTACAACGACTGCACCTACAACAAGTATTGCTATAATACAGAATACAAGAAATGTTTCTTGTGTTAGTCCTACAGAACTTATCAAGGTAGCAATTTCATCTGCCATATATTTATCCTCCTAATTATTTAAATAAAACTTCAGCAACTTCACTACGTAAGATACTTTTGAATCTTTCTAATCTAGCTTCTATTGTATTATTTACTTCAATATCTCCATTGCTAGTTTTTAAGATAGCTCCACCAATGGCTTTGATAGGTTCGCCTAATGTGAATTTAATGCCATCAATTTCAAAACTGTCACCTGAAGATAAATCTTTTTTAAATTGGTTTGTATCGGCTTCGTTTAAATGGATAATTAAATCATTATGACCAATTTCATTAGCAGCCTCTTGAATCATTTTTGCCAATGAATCTTTATAATCTTCATCACCATCAGCTGCTTTAGCTTTTAATTCTCCAGTTGCTTGATTGAAAGCCGCTTCGATTACTTCTTCTTTAGCGCCTAATTTTGCTCTACGAGCATTCATCTTAGCTTCAGAGATAATTTGCTGATATCTCATATCAGATTGTTTTTTACCATTGTCTAAAATTTTAAGTTTTTCTGCTTCTGCAGTTTTTTCAGCTTTTGCGGTAATTTCTGAAACGTTTGCGTTTGCATCTTGAATGATTACATCAGCTTTCTCTTGGGCTTCAGACATAATGCTTGAAACAATTTTATCTGTGCCTGAGCTCATATAAATTGCCTCCTTAACCTAAGATTCCACCGAATACCATAAGTAAAATAGCAATCAAGAAACCGTAAATAGCTTGTGTCTCTGGTAATGCAGAGAAGATAATACCACGAGCAAACATATCATTGTCTTCTACAATAGCACCTACAGAGGATGCTGCTGCCATACCTTGACCCATACCGGAACCTAAACCGGCGAAACCAATGGATGCACCTACACCGATAGCAACAATACCTGCTTCGGTAGGTAAACCTTGTCCTCCACCTAATAATCCGGAGAAAACTAATAATAAGATTGCAACCAAGAAACCGTAAATAGCCTGAGTTTCTGGCAATGCAGAGAAAATAATACCTCTTGCAAACATGTCATTGTCTTCTGCAACTGCTCCTACAGAACCAGCAGCTGCCATACCTTGACCTAAACCGGAACCTAATCCGGCAAAACCAATTGCTACTCCAGCACCAATAGCTGCTAAAGCAGTACCTAAAGCAATTTCTACCATATTTATTCACCTTTGAAATAATATTGATTTTTTAATTTAATTTAAGATATAAATGAAAAATTTTTAATTTTTAAGTTTTGTAAATGTTCTTTTTGCTTTGAAAGCTTCGAATTTACCTTTACCTTCCATGAAGAATTGTGAGAAGAACTCTACATAGTTAAGACGTAAAGCGTTAATAAATGCACCTAATACTTGGAAAGCGAAGTTTGCTATATGACCAAATATGAATACAAATATTGCAACTACAATTCCTGCAAATGGAATCATGTTGTTTAACATTTCAGCTAAAATGTTAACTGTCATAGCAATACCACCGGTAGCTAAACATAATGCTAAAAGACGTGCGTAGGATAAAACATCACCCATGTAACCGAAAATATCCATTACACCGTATGCACCGTTAGCCCAAACTAACATTCCAATGGTTGCAACTATTAAAATACCGCCTAAAATCATACCAATCATGCCTATTGCAGGCATCATGAATCCTAAAGCGAGTAAGATAATTCCAACTTCAAAAACAAACCAACAGATTTGAGAACCTATTGCATCTTTAACGTTTCCGTATCTTAAGTTGTTAATAGCACCTATAATGAATCCTATGTTGGTGTAAATAAGACCAATAATAATAGCTATTATCAAAATAGTATCAGGGTGTACAAATGCTTCAACCGGACCGTATACGGTTGGTAAACGGAAACCTGCTATTCTTTCTGGGAAGTCCCCAATGAACCCATTGGTTATCATACCCAATATGAATGCCCATAGACCGGACCAGATTAAAATCCAACCAAATGAATGCATTGATTCTTTGATTTTTCCAAGACCTTTCAGCAATACAACACCAATAGCGGATACAACTAAACCATAAACTGCATCGGTTAAACAGAACCCGAAGAAGAATGGGAAAGTGATTGCAACAAATATTGTTGGATCAATTGCATTGTAACGTACTGGTGAGTACATATCTACGAGATATTCGAAAGGTTTTGAATACCATCCGTTTTGTTGTAAAACAGGAACATTTTCATCATCTGTACCTTCAACCTCTATTGTTTCAAAGGCACAATGTCCGTCAGAACTTTTTTCAACCAGTTGTTCAACTTTTTCTGTGTCTTTGACAGGCACCCATGCTTCAAGAACATAAGCGTCTTTAGTTTGAACAAAAGATGAAAGAATTTCGTTCTTTTCTTTTTCATTTTCTAGTTGTTCTTTGAGAGCCAATATCTCATCGTCCCATTGTTCAGCAACTGCCCTTAACTCTGTTTTTACAGCGGCACGTTCTGAATCAATAGTTAATAACCTGGAATCAGCTTTTGAAATAACATGTTGAGGAGTACCTTCAACATCACCTACTTCAATTTTCTCAAAGTCGAATTTACGAAGTGTTGAATAAACATCATCACTAAATTCTTTTAATGTTACTACAGTGATAATTTCTCCTTCCTTATCATCCATAGGAACAGTAAATACTTCTAATTCGTCTGTCAATTTACTTAATTCATTTTTGATTTCTGAAGCAGATTCAGCGTTAATCCTTCCAACAGTAGTAGAAGTGTACTTTGAATCTTTTAAAAGAGCTAAATCCATGTCAAAATTAGATAAGCGATTAGCCAAACTTTTATTAGACTTGAGTTCACTTGTTTCAGCGTCGAGTGCGGCTAGTTTTCCTTCAATGACACTTGTTTTACTCTCCACTTGAGCTAAAGTATCCTCAGCTTTTTCAATGAAAGCCTCAGTATCTAAAGCTTCAACTTCCTTTTGAACTGGCATGTCTGGACTAATAAAAGACATTAAAGTATCTTTTAACCCATGGCCTTCTGATAAAGAATCTCCCAGTAGTTCAGATATACCGTTTGTTTTCATGAGAAGTGAAGATAACTTACCTGTGTAAGGAGTGGCTTTTGCAGGAGTTACTAATTCCGCTAATTCAGGATCTTGCTGAATGCTTTCAGAAATATCACTGACTTGTATGAGTCCTGACTCGTGGAGAGCGTCCACTGTAGGAGCCACATACTTTTCCAGTGTAACAATTCTAATTTTACGCATTCTAGCTGTCTTGAACATATAATCTCACACTACAAAATATTTTTGACAATAATAGAAGCAGCATCATCCACGTTTGCCATAGCTTTGTCTTTTAAGGCTTTTACTTCACCTTGAGAGTGCTCAGCAATAGATTGTGCTTCTTTTTTAGCCTTATCTTCTGCATCAAAAACAGTTTTTTTAGCTTCTTCTTCAGCTGCGATTTTAGCTTCGGAAATAATTTCTTCAGCTTTTAATCTTGACTCAGCAATCAAATCTTTTGATTGTGACTCTGAATCAACAATAAGTTGTTCAGCATCAGATTCAGCTTTTTTTATCATTGCGATTGCGTCTGATATCTCTGCCATAATTAATCACCATGGTGTATTTATTTTTGTTGAGTAATATATATATCTTTTACTATTTAATATCAATAAAAATAGCTGAAATTTAAATTTAAATAAAAAAAAGTATTCAAAAAATAAAATTTAGATAAAAAAATCATAAATTAAAAAAAATAAAAGGTAAATAATTTACCTATAGAACCATTTCAAAATACTAGGCGGTAATTTCTGCATATAAGCAAGTACAGCTATTGCAATGATGATTAACCCCACTACAACAAGTTCAATACTGTAAGGTAAATCCAATAACATATATCCTGCAACCGCAATTACAATACCTTCAAAGAAGAACACTGCCTTGGTCCAACTAGGGTTGTATAATATAATCATGTATGCAACACCAATAAGAACTAAAATGATTGCAGTAGCGATAACCTCATTTGTTATTGTTTGATGCCTTAAGAAAGGAAGTAGACCCCAAACTATCAGCAATACAGCCAATAATACGCCTAATAATTTAAACATTTTAACGTTTGCCATAATAACACTTAATCTTAAATTAAACTTCATAATATTTATATCATTAGGAAACAATGAATATACATGGACAGGGCAGTATGGATAATCCTTAATAAAAACTTTTCCATTACAATGGACAGCGAAATAAAAGAAGATAAGATTACAGATAAGAAATTCTCACCGGGAAGTGACATCTGGACAGAAGAGCTTCCAAGATTGGGCTTCAGTAATGAACAGGTCCAAAAAGATTATGATGAGTTCATTTCAGACATAATGACATTGTTTACCGAACCTATGGTTAATGAAGTGTTCATCAATGCAAAGATTGGTGAGGAATCTGAGTACGTTAATGTCAAAACACCGTTGGTAATAAGAAAAATAGAAGAATATAGTGTAGATGAAATTATAGAATAGCGTTAGCCTTGTTTAAAACCTCATCCATACTACTGAACTGTAAAGGCTCCCCTTCATCGGATACCTTTTCTGTGGTAATCAGCACATTCGGTGAAGCCCATATGTATGAGTACATGAAATACACCACATTTATAAAGATAAGCAATGAAAATGCAGACAAAGCAATGATAAAACATACCGCATGAATCAAAAGATTGCCGTAACGCTTCTTTTTCATCAGGATAAAGTTATCTTCCTGCTCAACAAGCTTGAACTTATGAGTTGAGAGATCCTCAGCAATGTTTTCCATTTCTTTAGAACTGTCTGCACTTAATATCAATAAAGTCATTTTAATCAATATACACTACAAATTCGTCCAATTCCTTTCTTGGAGTTTCACGAGGTTCGGCATTGCCATAACCTAATGGAGTGAACAAAATAGGCTCTTCGTTTTCAGCCAAGTTCAGGAATTTATGGGCTTCATATTTTTTAAATGCCCCAATATAACATGTTCCAAGGCCAACATCCTGTGCAGCAAGAATCATATGGTCCATTACGATTGTTGCATCAATATCTGCAATGTTTTTACCGTCCCATGGCCGGGTCCATGCCTTGTCTTTAAGTGCAACAACACATAAAACGTAAGGTGCTTCGACAAACCATTTAGCGCCGTAGATTTTAGACAGCGCATCCTTATGTTTTTTAGTGTCAATGACATAAACTTTAAAAGGCTGATAATTGACGCCGGTCGGAGCCAATGTGGCTGCCTTGAGAACATATTCCAGTTTTTCGGCTTCAACTTCCTTGTCCAAATATCCCCTTACACTATACCTTTCAGTAATTACGTCAATGAATTCCATTCTATCTTCCTCCTTCATAGATTATATCATCCAAATCGCAAAAGCGCCTGAACTCATCCTCATCCATTTTTTCTTCATGAACATGTGCAATAATGCCTGGAAGTCTGCCAATCATGAAAATGCCCAATCCTAAATCCGGACTGAATCCCAAATCGGACAGAATAGCAGCATTTGCACCGTCAACATTAAGCCTGATTTTTTTCTTTTGATACACCAAATCCTCCAAGGCAAGAGCAAGTTTAACGTGAGGTCCAACAAAACCCTGCTTGATTGCAAGGTCCATCAATTTATCGGCCCTTGGATCAACATTATGATACCTATGGCCGAAACCAGGTATCTTTTTATCACCAAAGACATATTCATTGTAAATATCAATAGCCAAACTTGCGATTTGCTTGTTGTCAATGGTGGAATCCTCAGTGATATATAATGAATTTATGCTGGACTGATATAATTCCATTGTCTTTTCAATAGCTCCCGCATGCTTATGTCCGAATGAAAGAAATGCTCCTGCTACAGCAGAGTTCATAGGGGAACCTGATGACGCAACAAGACGGGCAGTCTGTGTACTTGGAGGGGTTGCTCCATGGTCACAGAAGGAAACCAGAACCTGATTGAATATTTTTCCCTCATCAACGGAAGGCAGCCTTCCCTTTAACATTAAAAAAATCATGTCACTGTATCTGATCTTTTCAATCAGATCTCTTTGATTATATCCCCGAGTAACGATTTTATCAGTTTCCACTCGGGATATGGCTGTTTTTAAAGAATGCTGATTAACCCTGAAATTATTCTCTTGCATTTTAATGTATCCTTAAACTTAATTATATTAACTATATATTTTTTCATAACTTTAATGTTGCTACTCTCGGCTCGACAAAACATGATGGCCTGACAGCAACAATCCTAACGCCACTTGCCCTTTGAGTTCCGATATTGACAAATGAGCCCAGAACTGTAGTTTTTCCTCCGAAACCCAAAGGCCCTATGCCCGTTTCGTTTAATTTGTCCTTAACGTATATTTCAACTTCACTCATATCATCAAGGTTCCCATATACAATTGACTTTAAAAGAAGTGCATTTGCCTCATAGTGTGTCCTGCCAATGCCTATTGATGGAATTGAAGGTGTGCATCCCAATAACCTTAATGAATCGGATAACCAATCAATTGCCGTGTCAATGACATTTGAAAATGAACGCTTATGGTAAACCCTATAGGTCCTGGCCCTGATTTCAGGACCTCCCCCTTCAAGGATAAAATGAATATTCAAAGTATCGGAAGAAATATCCCTTTTATAGGAAGATTCATCATTTCGTGAATCTATTAAAACAGATGCTGGCTTAAGCATTCCTGGTTTTTCAAACAATCCTTCAGACTGCTCAATTCTTTGGATTTCATCCCCTTTAACTGCCATTGGCCTTGCAGGAAGATTATCCAAACCCAATGCAATTCCTTCATGAATCTGATTTAACAGCTCGCCTGAAATCTCCCGTTCGGAGCCTATTTCGACAATAACATGCGGGATTCCCGTATCATCACATAAAGGAAACTCGGTTTTACTTGCCACTTTATAGTTGTCAAGAATCTGCGTTAATGCCCATCGAGCATTTTCATTATCTTCAATTTCAAGGGCTTTGGTTAATGCATTTAATTTATCGCTGCTTAAAGCAGTTGAAGCGTCAATAATAGATTTGGAAATCTCACCTAAAATGTCCATAAAATCACTCAGGAGTTGATAAGTCATCTGATTTTTCAGGAGATGCAACAGCATCAGGACAGTATGAATCAATCATTCTTTTAACCAGCATGACCTGCTTTATACGGGCAATTGCCTCTTTTTCTGTAGTGTCCCAGTTGTGATTTGCTGCTACCGAACCTCCGGTTTTCAAATAAACCGGTGAAGCAACGTCAATGAATTTCGGAACCTCATAATGCCTGATGAATCCTCCAGTGGATTTCGGATTTTCAGTGTGCAGATCCAAAGAAATGTCGATTGCATTTCTAATGGCTGCAATCATTGGGATTTGCAAGTCCCTTACCGGATTTAATGAATTCAACCCCATATTTTCCAGCATGATTGCAGAGGCAGGGTTTGAATGGCCCGCATGTGCAGACAGTTTAAAATGAACATTTTTTGGAATTTCCCCTTCACTGCGCATCTTATTTAAAACCCAAAGAAGACCTTCATCGTACAGCAATATTCCTCTAACTCCCAAATTGCATGCCCTTTTTACATCTTCAATTGCATAAACCAGATTATCGTAACCTCTAAGGCGATACCCTATTCTGCTTCCCTCTTTGGTGTGGACAGTTGCAGAGGTATCATAAGTGGCTCTTGGACCTACGGATAAAAATAACTCACAGCCATAATCGATTGCCAAATCAACCATCTTTTTGATATCATCATCACTTAAAAGCATTATTCCCTTTGTCTGGGTGACCCTGTGAATAAAAACATTATTTTTAGAGGATTCATTTAGAAGCGCATTCATTGTTTTTGGAGATTGAATTCCCGGAACTTCAAAACGATATTGTCCGCCATCACCAAATCGTTTAGGTGATTTGAAATCGGCTGAAGTTTCTTCAATACCAATTTTTTTCAAAAAATCCTTTGTTTTATCCATATTATCAACCATTTAATTTTTCAACAACATATTTCATTGAATACTCTTCAAGGGAATCAATTACAGTCAGATTTCTAACGTCATATAACGGATTGTTGGATTTGAACTTGTCAATCAGTTCGCTTAACTGGTATGGATTTTCGAAATCCCCTTTTGGAAGCAAAGTGATATTCTGAAATACCCCGTTTCTAAACTCCTTGTCGAGTTTGATGATTACATTTGACGGCCTTTTTTCCGGATAAAGTAAGTTTAATTGCTCATCTGAAAGGATTATCATCCTGTTGACCAGATTTTTAATGCTGTTTACCTTATCAACAGTGGAATAATTGTCCAGAAGACCATATTCAATTAATTGATGAATATCATCAACAGTGACTTCGCCGACAACCAAAGATATTGCGACTGCATAAGGCAAGGACTGCCTTAGCTCCTCAACATTTTTAGGATTGAAATTGTCATGTTCAGCCGCAACGGAATATGTCTTAACAGCGATATTTTCAATATGGTCATATTCATCCCCGATACTTGCCTTTAGCTTTAAAGCCGTATCTATTGATGAATGAATGTGTCTGCAGAACGGATATTTTTTAAAGTAGATGTCACGAACACGCACTTTTCCAACATCCTTGATTCTCTGTTCAAAAGAAAATTCTTCAGCAGAATAGTCATCACAGACCATTGTCTTTAGAAATCCTTCATTTCCTTCAAGGATTGTGCCAGTACCGGTAAAACCGTTTCTTGCAAGGACTGCAGATAAAATTCCATTGTAAACCGCCTTTCCAACATGAAGAGATTTTCCCATTGATCCCCCATGGTCTGATTCCAGAAGTCCTGCAGCCTGAGTTCCACATAATCCCAATGCATTTAGGATTTGATTATCATCAAGCTTTAGCAATTTGGAAGCAACAGCACCTGCAACAAAAGCCCCAATGGTGCCTGTTGTATGAAATCCCTTATTTCTATGCATAGGATTGACTATTTTTCCAAGCAGAATTCCAACTTCATAACCGACAATGACACCTTCAAGGAATTCCCTTCCACTCAAATCGTTGCTCTCAGCAATTGCAAGAGCTGTTGGAAATATTACTGACCCCAAATGGATTTGAGCTCCCCTGTGACCATCATCCAATTCAAGCACATGAGCGGAAACGCCATTTAAAAATCCCGCGCTCAAAATGTCGGTTTTTAGATTTCTTCCAATAACAGAAGCTTTTAAATTTAAATTAATATTTCCTGAAAATATTTCTTCAACTGTATTAAAAGCTATGTTTGAGGCTTCTTCATTCGCTCCTCGGTAGGTTACTCCAAAAAAATCTAAAAAAGCAGCTTTTACAGTGGTGATGGATTCCACAGTTGCTTGTTCATAACGATAGTTTGAAATAAATTTAGAAATATTTTTTAAAAACATAAAACACCTAAAATAATATTTGTAAAAGGTAGATTAAAAATTTAACTTTTAGATGGAAACAATTTTTCAAAATGAAGTAAATATTGCCTTAAGCGGCAGGAACTCCAGATAAAACTAATACAATGTGTGCGACAATAGCTGCACCATAATAAGTGGCGGCAATTACCAGAACAGTAATGACAATCGCTCTCCAACCCAAAGCCTTGAATTCATCCCAGCTTTTACCCATACCAATACCGACATATGCCAAAAAGACTGTAACGATAGATAACAGTTCAACCTTTGAAACATAATACAGGACAAATTCCGAAGTAGGCATTCCCGGAAATGCAAGCACTATACCAAATACACTTATATAAAGTATTGAAGAAATATTAAAAGGCAAATATCTCTCTAACCAAACTCCAGCAAGAGTAATGAGAGATAAAATTCCCATACCAACCAATGAATCAGTCATTGGGTGTTTGTAACCTAAATAGTTACCAATCACAGTTATAATTGAAAATATGATTAACAATACTATCCAATTAAATATACCATGAACAGTAACGTTTTCAGACCCGTCAATTAAGTCAGGCATTATTCATCCTCCTTTTTAGGTACAATCGGATCCCTTCCAATTTTTGGCTCCAACCAGTTATAAATCTTTTCAGTTAGAGGGATAGCAACAAATATTACTATATAAATACCAACACAGAATGAAAGCAGATTACTGAATCCTGCAAATGCTTCAATTTGAGTTTCCAAACCCGGAAACGCCGCAAGGGTTGGTCCGATAGCTGCAGCATTCATACTGGCACTTCCTACACCACTGGCCATAGCATATGCATAGGGATGCAGCGGTATGAAAGACAATGAGAATGTGACAAGGAAGCTTATGAATATTGTACCTATTACAGTACCGATAATAAATATTGCAAATACTCCCCTTGATTCGGGAGAATTGAAACCATATTTATCTACAACTACAGCAACGTTCGGTTCACGACCAATAGAGTTGGTCATACCAATGGATTCTTTTTTAAATCCTAAAAGAAGTGCAATTGGAAGAACTAAAATTGTTGCAAGGTGACCCAATTCCTGCAATATCAATGCTGGCCCCATGTCAAAAATCAAACTGATGGATTGACCACTGGATACAGCAAGCTTTGCAATGAGAACACCGATGAAAAGCATCATTGCCCCTTCGGCAATACGTGCCTGTTTTCTTTGAATCCATTTAATAGGCTTGATTAAATAAAAGGCAAGGCCAAGAATAATAGTGTAAATCAAAGGCATTATAGTGATGGCAACATCTTTAGTAAGTGGAATCTTTATAGTGCCGATTAACTCAGCAATAATAACTAGAACAAGTACCGTACCATGTAACTTGTAGTCTCTCCAAGGATTTTTCTTCAAAATCCTTTTATCCGTTTTTTCACGGTAAATATGCTCAACTTGCCCATCTTTATTTGGAATAAAAATCCACTCCCAAAGGATATGAAAAATATAATAATATACTCGTATACTAATAATTTCTTCAAACCTATTATTTAAAGTCATTGCATTTATTCTAAAAATATCACAAAATGAGAACATATTACAGTAATAAATTTCACAAAATAAGAAAAAATAAATATTGAATACCTGCAAATATAATCTCTCATCCTGGAAGATTATATCATTCCAGTAACCGCCAAGGTAATGTGCGCAATAGTTGCAGAACCTAGATAAGTTCCGGTAATGACAATCATACAAATAATAATTCCTTTCCAACCAATCTTTTTAAATTCTGTCCAGTCATTACCTATCGCTATTCCAACATAAGCTAAAAATGCAGTGCAAATTGTGGCCAAATTAATTTGTGAAACATAATGAACAACAAAATTAGATGTTGGAACACCCGGAATAGCTATAAGTATCCCAATTAAGCTAATGTAAATAATTGATTGGATGTTGACTGGAATTATCCTTTCAAGAGACATGCCCACAATAGTAACAAGAGAAATTATTATCATCCCAATGAAAGAATCGATTATTGGAGAGTGATAACCCACAAAGTTTCCGACAGTGGCAATAACTGAAAAGATTAAAAGCAATGCTCCCCATCTTTCAAGTTTTCCCCAAGACAATTCATCTTTAGAGACATACTTGTCCTGTTTTACACCCTGAATGTCATATTCATCATCAATAGAGTCCTCATCACTATCGGACAAATGTGGAGATAACCATCCATATAATTTTTCTGCAAGAGGTATGGAAACAAAAATACACATATAAATACCAAAGCAGAATGAAAGAAGATTACTGCAACCTGCAAAAGCTTCCAAATCAGTAGCCAATGAAGGGTAGATATGAGATATTGAAGCCAAGGAGGCCGCATTCATACTTGCACTTCCAATACCTGATGCCATTGCAAAAGCATATGGGTGGATAGGTAAAACTGAAACGGAAATGCTTGATAAAAGACTAATAAAAGCAGTCCCTATAATGGACCCAATGACAAAAATTGCTCACACTCCACGTGCTTCGGGAGACTTGAATCCATATTTATCAATAATAACCCCTAAATTAGGTTCACGACAGATAGAACTGGTCATACCAATAACTTCCCTTCTAAAACCCAAAAATAAAGCAACAGGCAATGCTATAAGAGTCCCCAAATCTCCAAATTGTTGTAAAATCAAAGCAGGACCAACATTAAAAATATCACTTATTGATTGGCCACTTGAAATTGCCAATTTGGCAATTAGAACCCCAATAAATAAAACCATTACTCCTTCAGCAACTTTAGATTGCTTACTGCCTACAAATTTAATAGGTTTTGCTAAAAAAAGAGCCAAACCCATAACCAAAGCATATAACAAAGGCAATAAAATAATCTGAATATTGTCAGTAATCCTAATCTCAATTACACCAATAAACATGGCAATGATAACTAAAACAAAAACAACAATGTGTACCTTATATTCAACCCAAGGAGGTCTCTTTTTAACTGCACGGTCTGTTTTTTCTCGAAAAGGATGTGTCTGATTAGTAATAAAATCTCCTCCAAAGATATGTGAAAATTAGATATTAATGTCACAATACCTGTCTTTCTTAATTCCACAACAATAGTGAAAATTTGAGTTGTTAATTTTTCCACAATAATTGCATATTATCCAGCATGACAATGCTGATTACAATTACCTATAAAAAAAGTAGTATATAAACCCATATGATTTAAGTCCAATTATTTCCAAAATTAGGAATAAAAATAGTAAAATAATTCTCAAAAAGTGAACAAATGGATGAAAAAATTGTATTAATGTGGTGTCAACACACAACTACATTCTTGAAAGTGGTTTTGACAAGTGCCTTCGAGCGGAAACAGGAGTTTCATAAAATTTTTTATTCTCTAAAAACCTATCAATTTTAACAGGAACCTTATCATCGGATTCTATTTTATTCCCGCATTTTTTACATTTGAATCCTTTATTCGCACCTGCAGAGGTCATTCTTTTACCGCATTCACAAATTGGATTTTGATATATAATATCATTCAATTTTATGACTTGGAACTTCTCAATATTGAATGTATTTTGCTCCCCTATTCCCCCAAATACTTTAATGACATCTCCTGGCAGCAAATAAGAAACAATTTTTCTAAAGTTTTTTGTGGGTTCATATGCCCCGCATTCAATTTCACCGGACTCATCTTTGATGTAGAAAAACATGTGCCCCCCTTCAATGATTGAAGGTTTGTTTTTTACCTCCCCCACAACTTCATAACATCCGAACTGCTTCATTGAAGAGATATTTTTCGCCTTTTGAATATGCATGTCAGTGTGCTGGTTTGTCTTGAATATGCACCAGTCCACAATAGGCTCATTGACTTTAACAATCTCTTTTGCCTTTATGAGTGCATCAACTGTATTTGATCTGATACCATACAATACCGGGCATGGAGTCTTCGGCTCAATTGCAATATATTTTTCAGCGTAATCTATATTTTCGAAGGTGTCCGGGAAAGTTTGTTTGTCCATCTCATAAACGGATTCATAGTCAATCTGTCTTTTGGTTCCGTAATTTTGACTGCTTCTGTAAGCAAGCAATTCAAAAGTAAAATCAGTCAATGGCAGACTAATGGCTGCAATGGATCCTATAATTCCACGTCCCTTTTTAAACTTATGAATCTCACAGCCTATGGAATTCCCAAACTCTTCAGCATCTTCAATTGTAATGAACTCATAGATTGCCCTGAATGCATAATCCTCCATTTCAGAAGTGATTTCACCTTCATAAAAAATAACGCCAGGATTGGTATTGTCACAATCGAACATTGAAAGTTTTTCAACTTCTTCAAGCACAATTTCACGAGCCAAACCTGCCTTATCATCATTTTCAATTTGAAAACTGACACCACCATTTCCACGTGTTTTAAACCTAGCGAAGGGATTCAGCCTAATCAATCGAGGATAATCGAGCAGTTCAATGCCATTGTCATTTAATCTGTTGATAATTTGGCTTGCCAGAAATGTTGTGCACATGCCGTCTGGAGAGTCAGTATCGTCTATGCCAATATGTAAAATATTAATTATAATCACCTTAAAGTATACAAATATATTTATTTAAAACAATATATAATTTAAAGAGGTATTTTGATATGTTAACTCGAGCCGCACTGCTACAACAGATTGAAAATTTATTGAAATCACAAGGGTATAAAACCTCAGACATTTATGATCAGGGATCATTTGATTTGGTGGCACGTAAAAACTTATTAATTTTACTTCTGAAAACATTTTTAAACATTGACAGTATCAATGAACAGAATGCGCGTGAAATGAAACAGTTAGCAAACATATTTCTGGCTTCACCAATCATAATCGGTGAAAAGTCAAGAAACGGACTTCTTGAAGACGGAGTAATCTATGAAAGATATGAAATTCCAACAATCAGCATTGAAACTTTCAGAAACATGATATTATACAACGAATATCCTGAAATCTTAGCCGACCGTGGAGGATACTTTGTCAAAATCGACGGTAATGTCATAAAGCAATACCGTGAAGAATATTCGATGTCACTTAAGGATTTGGCCAATCTGGCGCATGTTTCAAGGGCGACAATGTACAAATATGAAAACGGCATTGTTCGCGCAAATACCGAAACTGCAATGATTCTGGAGGAAATCCTCAATACCAAGGTAACACTTGACATTGACCTGTTAAAGCAACCTCAAAAAGATGATATCGAGTATAATGATGATGTTAATGATTTATCAAAACTGGGCTATGGAGTATTATCAACAAACAAAGGTCCATTTGATGCTGTTGCAAAAATGAAAAGTTCAGACAAGCATTCCCCATTGATGGCAAATGTCGAAAAGAACAGAACTGAAAAAACATTGAAAAGAATGGCAGTTCCTTTAAAAGACCTGTCAATGGTTACAACTTCAGAACCTGTATTTATAATCAACAATGACAAAATAAGAGAGTCAATAGGAACCATCCCCGTTATCAAATCATGGGAATTGAAGGAATTTGAAAATTCAAAAGAATTGCTTAAAATGATTAAAGAGAGAAAAGAGAGTTAAGTGGTCTATATGGAAAATCTACAAATTACTGACATGGAAAATCATCCCATAAAATGGGTTTGTAACTATAAAGGACAAAGAGCTATTGGCATTTGCGGCAAAACTCAAAAAATTGCGATGTTTGCATCTGACGAGCGTGTTTCCAAAATCCTGGATGACATCGTAATTGGAACTGATGAAGCTCAGGAGGGATACGGTTGTGAAGAAAAGGACAGATGCTGCAATTTTGAATGCGAACTATGTGAAATCTCTCCAAGACAATACCTGCAGATTACTGGCAAAAAGCCATCCAATAAAAATATAAAAGATTTGATTAACGGACTAGCAGACTTAAATAAGACTTTAAAGGAAGACGGATTCATCCCATTTGAAGAATATGAAGTCGTCAATCTCTAAAACTCTTTTAAGAGTGAAAAATCTTCTTTTGCCTCATCGCAACTGGCAACGCCCAAAGTGATTGCATCAATATAATCTATATTTTTAAAAAAAGTGAACGATTCCTTAGGCTGCAATACACCAGCGGCCAATGCCCTGGTTGCTATTACCTTTTTATTCAATTTAACTAATTTTTGTCTGAACTCTTCCCTTTGGGAAGCATTAAACGCTGAAATGTCCATCATATATGAAAGTGAATTAAAGGGAATCATGTAAAAATCAAATAAATCCACATCCAAATTATCAAAAAGCAAATCAGTCATTTTTGATGGAAATGCAGTGACTAGCCCGGAAAGTGACCCTGAATCGTTAATCTTAGTCAATATCTTTGAAGTCAATTTCCAGTCATGCGCATCAACGATGAACTCATCAACAAGCATTAGCGGACAGTCATATTTGGAAAACAATTCAATGTCTTCCTCCCAGTCAGCTTCTTTTGCAACCTCATAATTGGGATTCAGATAATCCACATCTGACTTTCCAACGGTTGCGATGACCTTCATTTCACATCCTTTTTCACATGCAATATCATATGCTTCAATCAAAACAGGATCATTAACCAGATTTATTGCACGAACGCCCTGATTGTATGATTCAATTATTACATCAGCAATATTTTGAGGACTTGAGTATAAATCCATCTGATAAAGCCTAGATCTATGTCCAAAATAAGGTTCCGCCATGAATGGACCGTAACCCAGGATTACTTGCGGAATTGATTTACCTTTAAATGTTAAGTCCTCAAAAAACATGATTATCACTTATTCTTTTTCCACTACAACTGCAGTTCCGTAAACAAGGATTTCCTGCATTACATTGGAAATTTCATTTGAGTCGAATCTGATTGCAACAATGCCGTTAGCACCCAATTCCTTTGCATGTGCGATTGCTCTGCCTAGAGCTTCCTCTCTGGACTCTTCCATCATCTTTACATATTGGTTGATTTCACCACCAAAGAGAGATTTTACACCTGCTCCGATTTGACCGCCGGCACCTCTGCTTCTAACGGTTAATCCGTAAATAAATCCTTTTGTTTCCACTGTTCTGAAACCAGGAATGTCATTTGCTGTTGATATTGGGAATTCTTCTACTGATACCATATTTATCACCAAAATTTTTAAAAAGAACTTGAAATCCTTTCTAGTATTATTTTATAAGTTATTCATTAAAAAACTATCTAAAGTTAATATTTTCATAAATATAAATATAATAAAAAATAGATATTAATATAATATTTATTATTAAATATTCCTTTTAAATTAAGAATTATATGGTGAAAATATGAAAGTACTTATTGCTGATTCTATTAATGAAAAAGGTATCGAAAATCTGAAGGAAGTGGCTGAAGTCGTTGTTGACACCAGCATCACTCCTGAAGAATTGGCAGATACCATCCATGAATACGACGGAATTATCGTAAGAAGCCGGACAAAATTAACTGCAGATTTAATCAAAAAAGCAGACAACATGAAAATAATTGCAAGAGCAGGTGTCGGTGTGGACAACATTGACCTCAATGCTGCAACCGAAAAGGGAATCATGGTTGTAAACTCACCTGAATCCACTTCAGTTACAGTAGCTGAACACACCATGGGTTTAATCTTAAGCATGGCCCGTAAAATATCCATTGCAGACAAATCTGTAAAAGACGGCAAATGGGAAAAGAAAAATTTCATGGGTGTTGAACTTAGAAACAAAACTCTTGGTGTAATCGGAATGGGTAGAATCGGTTCCCAAGTGGTAAACAGATGTAAAGCATTCGGTATGGAAGCCATGGCATATGACCCATACCTTCCTGAAGAAGTTGCAAAACAGATGGGTGTTGACCTAACTGACCTTGAAACCGTGCTTAAAAACGCAGATTTCATTACCATTCACGTTCCTCTTACTCCTGAAACCAAACACTCAATTTCAACTGAACAATTTGAAATAATGAAAGACACAGCATACATCGTCAACTGTGCACGTGGCGGAATCATCGATGAAGATGCTTTATATGATGCATTGGTAAACAATAAAATCGGCGGTGCTGCATTAGACGTATACGAAGAGGAACCTCCTGCTGCAGATTCAAAATTATTCGAACTCGACAATATCGTATTGACTCCACACATTGCAGCTTCAACAAAAGAAGCTCAAAGGGATGCTGCAATTATTGTTGCGGATGAGATTATCGACCTGGCAAAAGGAAAATCTCCAAGAAACGTATTGAACATGCCTCGTATTGATCACAATACCTACCAGGAAGTTGCTCCATACATGGAATTGTGTGAAAAATTAGGCAGATTCATCTCCCAAGGAGTCAACGGCAAAATCAAAGAAATTGAAATTATTTACAGTGGAGAATTAGCTGAAATCGATAACCTTGAAATTTTAACAAGAACTGTTATCCAAGGAGTTGTAAATCCATTCTTAAGCTCCCCTGTCAACGCTGTAAATTCCACTCTTGTTGCAAAAGACAGAGGAATAAGCATTACTGAAGGAAGAAAAGACAATGCAAAAGGATATGACTCATTAATCAAAGTCACTGCAAAAAGTGCAGACGACAAATTCTCAGCTGTAGGAACTCACCTTCACGAATCAAGAATTTTAAAAGTAAACGATTACTGGGTTGATGTTATTCCTGAAGGACACATGTTCATTGCAAAATATGAAGATGTTCCTGGAAGTATCGGTAAAATCGGTACAAAATTAGGAGAACACAACGTCAACATCGGAATCATGCAAGTTGGAAGAGATGAAAAAGGCGGAAGAGCCATCATGGTTCTAACTTTAGACAAAGAGATTCCAAAAGATGTTATTAAAGAAATCCAAGCTTTAGACAATGTCTATGAAGCAAACGGATTAGAGTTATAAAAAACAATTTTCACCATATTGTTTTTTATTTTTTATTTTTTTTCAACCAAAAAAAGATTTATTCCTTAAATTCTTTAGATATCCTTTTTTATTTTTTATTTTTTCAACCATTAAAAATAGCTATTTTTTAGATTCCCTGATGATGTTCTTGATAGTGCCGTCGGGATTTAACTCAATTTTAATTATTTGAGGACGTGACTGATTTTCATAATCCTGATATTGGTTTTTCCGCTCTTCATCAAGTGTTTTGAAGAATTCATCATCCTTTTCATCAAAAAATCCAGGTTTGAATTCATCATCATCAGTTACAACATCATCCTCATCAAAAAACTCACTGACAACATCATCATTGACCAAATAGCTGTAATCGCCAATGCTGTAGTTTTGAGGATTCCCATACCGGTCATAAGCCCTGAATGTCTCGAAACTATATGGCAGACATACAATCATGTGAAAGTATCCGTACTTTGAAAATGTCTTTAAATCTGCGCTTGACGGCTGTGCGCTTGGCCCTGGATGTGAGTGTACTGACCCCAAATATTTGGTGTTCATTGGAATCAGCTCGGTGTGAACAACCGCTCCGGTTTCACAGGTTTCACCCGGAACAAAAATCAAACTTGTAATATATAGAATCTTATTTTTGATTTCACCGTCAAAAAAAGCCAGAAATTCGTTCGGATAGGCATGTTTTGCATAATAGATGACGGATTCTAGAACTTCAATGTCGACTCTTACTTCCCTAAATTCCCCTTCATCATTTTTGAATATTTTTGAAATAAAACTCAATCTATCACATCCATTTCCTTGAAGAATTCATCGCCGAATATTGGAATTTCCCAGTCTATGAATATGTGGCTTCTGTATGAAACCTGATCTTTATTTTCCTTTTTGTTGAAACCTACGACTTTTTTGTTTTTCCTATATATTCCTATTCCCCTTTTTTTGTATGTTTCAACATTATTCAAGTTAATGCCGTTTTCAAACAATAATTCATGGACATCACTTAAGTTCATGCCTTTTATTTTATCGTTTGCAACATTATTTGGATACTTGGATTTGAGGTAGGATATCCCATGTGAGTTAACGCAGTTGACCCATGACTCATCCTGCCTCCACTTGAAATATTTGACAATATCATCATCACTTATGGGAATGACTCTTGAATCAAAAGCAGGAGGCTTTTTAAATTCTCGATTATAATGCATTACAAATGAACTTGCAGTAAAACTGGCAATTACAGAATTCAATTTTTCAATGCGACCGTCAAAAGGAACCTTATCAAAAAGCAAGCTTATTTCATCTGAAAATGTGTAAACAAACAGCGGTGAAAACTCTTCAAAAAGATCTCTGCAAACCTGGGACATCACTTTGTAGAAATTTTCATCATATGGTTTAATCAATTCCAAATCACGTGCCAAGGTATGGAAACTTCTTCCATCAAGCCGCATTATGATTTTGGAGTTTTTTGGAACTTTCAGAGATGAATAAACTTCGTATTCCTTCATTACATTCCCACACTAATAGTCTCATTGAAACTTTTAAGCAATCTGATGGCTGAAAGAGCAGCCAACATGCTGGTTTTTGGATTGGCAGCACAAGGATAGTTCATTGTTGTTGTTTTAAATTCACCAAAGTCCCCTTTTGCAGTTATTTCATGCACGTTTCTGTCCACATTCGGATCAACAATGATTTTAACATCAATGTCCCTTTGACAGGCTATGCTTATTGTTGCGGCAACGTTAATGTTTAAAGGAAATTCCTTAACCGCTTCAGAGGCTTTTCCTTCAAAAAGCACTTCAACATCATCAATATCTTTTCCAAGTGATTTTGGAGATTTGCGGGTAATCAAACTTACTTCCTTAAGGCCAAATTTAGCGACCGCCTTGATTCCGTCCAAACCTACGATGGCGCCTGACGGCAAATGGATTTTGGCATTGTTTTGCTTGGCTATCTGCTCCACTTCATGATAAAAATCCATATCCATGAATGCACCGATGCTCATGACAATCATGTCACGTCCTTTTTTCAATATTTTAGGTGCAAAATGCTTAACTGAATCTGGTGAAGCACATTCCAAGACCAAATCGACATTATCCACCATCTCATCAAAGTCAAGTGCCGCTACACCCCCCGCAAAACTTGCAAGGTTTTCCGCCCTTTCAATATCCTTATCGAAAAAGTATGCAATTTCAATACCGTTATTTTCTGGAACTATGCTGGTTGTAATAATGTTTGCTATAGCTCCGCAGCCTATAATACCTACTTTCATAGTAATCACTTTAAAATAAGTCTGTTAAAATTAAATTAAAAACAAAAAAAGAAAAACGGAAAGATTATCTATAATCTTTCAGGCTCAAATTGAACTTGAGCATCATTTTGTGGTTGGGTTTCAGTTGGTTTTGGAGCTGCTTGTTGAGGAATTTGTGGTTCAGGAGCTACTTTTTTAATGTCCCTAGGATTAATTAACATGATGTCCCCAATAGCTTGAACTTTGTCAAAGTCAACAGTCAACAAATCATTTTGGAAAGATCTCATGTCTGTGTCTTCAGGTGATTCACCACGAATGGATCCTAAGAATTGATTTACAAATCCTGCTGGTTTTCTTTCTTGTTCAATTGCTCTTACTTGTAATTTTGAAATGGTTCCTAATC